>NZ_JBOCEF010000024.1:0-67259 GCF_050586345.1 Rhodovulum sp. DZ06 | reverse complement strand
GCAGGGGCGGCTCCTCGCCCCAGGACACTGAAGGTCCGCGTCGCTTTCGCCACCAGATCGGATTCGCGTCTGTTTACGCCGCGCACGGTGCGGCCGGGCAACGTTCGACCGTGCGCGGCGGGGCGGGGGGGGGGGGGGGGGGGGGGGGGGGGGGTGTTCCCCCCCCCCCCCCCCCCCCCCCCCCGCTCCCGCGTGATGCCTGCCGCAGAGCGGAAGACAGGGGGCGCAGCGCGGTCCCCGCCCCTGCCCGCCGCCCCCTGCGGCGCCATCGCCGCCCCGCCCCCGCGCGCCTTTGAATGGACAACCCGGGGGGGAGGGCGCTACTTCATCGCCCATGAATGCACAGGCGAAAGACGCGGACGTCATCATCGTGGGCGGCGGCCTCAACGGCCCCGCGGCGGCGCTGGCGCTCGCGCAAGGCGGGCTGCGGGTCCTCGTGCTGGACGCAGCCCCCACCGAAACCCGCGCCGATCCCGAATTCGACGGCCGCGCCTACAACATCGCCCTCGCCGGCAAGCGCATGTTCGAGGCGCTGGACCTCTGGCCCGCGGTGGCCGACCAGGCCCAGCCGGTCTGGGACATCGTGGTGACGGATGGCCGCCGGGGCGAATCCCCCTCGCCGCTGTTCCTGCATTTCGACCACCGCGAGCTCGACGAGGGCGCCGGCGGCTGGATGATCGAGGACCGCCACCTGCGCCCCGCCCTGATCGCGGCGATGGAGGCCAGCCCGCTCATCACCCAGCGCGCCCCGGTCCGCGTGGTCTCGCATTCCGGGACCGGCCATGCCGCCGAGGTGGTGCTGGAAGACGGCGAGGTGCTGCGCGCCTCGGTCATCGTGGCCTGCGACGGGCGCGACTCGCCCATCGCGCGGCGCGAGGGGATCCGCCGCGTGGGCTGGTCCTACGGCCAGACCGGCCTCGTCTGCGCCGTGGCGCATGAAAAGCCCCACAATGGCGTGGCCTATGAGCATTTCCTGCCCGCCGGGCCCTTCGCCATCCTGCCGCTGACGGGGAACCGCTCCTCGCTGGTCTGGACCGAGACGGATGCCGAGGCGAAGCGGATCGCGGGGCTGGGGGATGACGCCTACCTGGCCGAGGTGGCGGAGCGGTTCGGCGATTTCCTCGGGGGCCTGACGCTCGAGGGCAAACGCTGGGCCTATCCGCTGAAGCTGTCGCTGGCGCAGGACTGGGTCGCGCCGCGGGCGGCGCTGCTTGGGGACGCGGCCCACGCGGTGCACCCGATCGCGGGCCAGGGGCTGAACCTTGGCCTGCGCGACGCCGCGGCGCTGGCCGAGGTGCTGGTGGACGCCAAGCGCGCCGGCGAGGATATCGGGACCGACCTGGTGCTGCGCCGGTACGAGAGCGCAAGGCGCTTCGACGCCACAGCGCTGGCGCTGGCGATGGACGGGTTGAACCGCCTGTTTTCCAATGACTTGCCGCTGCTGCGCCCGCTGCGCGACGCGGGCCTGGCGCTGGCCGGGGCCTTCGCGCCCGCGCGCCGGATGTTCATGCGCGAGGCCGCGGGGCTCAGCGCCCATGCGCCGCGATTGATGGAGGGACGCCGCCTGTGACCGAGACCGCCCGCAAGACCTCTCCCGCCCCGCGCCCGGCCCGTCCCGAGGATGCGGACGCGGTGACGGAGCTGCTCACCCGCTCCTACACCCGCCTGTTCGACGACTGGTACGACGCGCCGACGCTGACCGCGGCGCTGCCGGTGATGGCGAAGGCGAATCCGAAGCTGCTGGAATCCGAGGGCTGGTTCGTGGTCGAGGAGGACGGCGTGCTGATCGGCTGCGGCGGCTGGTCGGCGGAGGAGCCGGAGACCGGCGCCGTCGTGCCCGGCGAGGGGCACGGGCGGCATTTCGCGACCCACCCGGACCACCTGCGCCGCGGCGTGGGACGGGCGATCTGGGACGCCTCGGTCGCGCAGGCCAAGGCGCAGGGCGTGACCCGGATGATCGTCTATTCCTCGCTTCCGGCCGAGAGCTTCTACACCGCGCTCGGCTTCCGCCCGCTGCGGCAGCGTTTCGTGAACCTGCCCGGCGGCGCCCGCTTCGTGTCGGTGGAGATGGAAGCGAAGATCTGAGGGCCGCGCCTCGCCCCCCGCGCCGGCCCCGGGGGGCGGGCGGCCTCGGGGGGCGTGAAGCCCCCGCTCGGCCGCCCGCGCCGCACCCCTGCGGGGGCGGCGGCGCCCCGGCCAGGGTCCTGAACGAGAAAGGCGCCCGGGATCGCCCGGGCGCCTTTTTCTTCTACAGAACAGCGGGTTGCCCCGCCGGTCAGTCCAGCGCGCGGGCCTCGGAGGCCAGCATGATCGGGATCCCCTCGCGCACCGGGAAGGCGAGGCGGGCGGAGCGGGAGATCAGCTCCTGCCGGCTGCGGTCCCAGTCGAGCCGGCCCTGGGTGACCGGGCAGACCAGGCTTTCGAGCATGTGCCGTTCCGCCGTCAGGCGGCGGGCGTCGGCCTGGGCGGGCAGGTCGCGCGCCTCCTCCTGCGTCCCGGGCGCCGCGGCGT
Organism: Rhodovulum sp. DZ06; assembly: GCF_050586345.1. Taxonomy (NCBI): domain Bacteria; kingdom Pseudomonadati; phylum Pseudomonadota; class Alphaproteobacteria; order Rhodobacterales; family Paracoccaceae; genus Rhodovulum; species Rhodovulum sp. DZ06. Next base: position 64,748 of record NZ_JBOCEF010000024.1, on the reverse strand, counting down.
CCTGCGCGCCGCCGGGGGCGGCGCCGTCCTCCGCCGGGCCGGTCACTGCACCGCCCCGTCATCGCCGTTGGACGCGATGGCGAATTCCATCAGCGCGGCCAGCGTCTCGCGCCGGGTGCCGAGATCGGGGGCCTCGAGCAGGGCCTGCTTCTCCTCCACCTCGAACGGGCAGAGCATGGACAGCGAGTTCACCAGCATCTCCGGATCCGCCTCCTTCAACGCGCCCCAGTCCGAGCTGAGCTGGGCGATGTCGAAATAGCGCCGCAGCAGGTCGAGGAAGCCGGGCCGGTCGAAGCCGGGATCGCGTTCCTCTTCCCCCAGGTCGCGGGTGAAATCGCGCCAGGCGGCGCGGGCGCGCCGGTAGGGGGTGAAGCCCTCCACCTCCTCGGCGATGCGGAAGCGCGAGACCCCGGCGAGGGTGATGAGATAGCGCCCGTCCTCGGTCTCGGAGAAGGCGATCAGCCGCCCCGCGCAGCCGATCTGGCGCAGGCGCGGGGTCTCCTCCCGGTCATGCTCGAAGGGCTGCACCATGCCGATCAGCCGGTGCGGCGTCTTCATGCAATCCTCGATCATCGCGAGGTAGCGCGGCTCGAAGATATTGAGCGGCAGCCGGCCGCGCGGCAGCAGCAGCGCGCCCGGAAGGGGGAAGACCGGGATCGTCTCCGGCAGCTCGGCGGGGGAAAAGCGCCGGACCATCGATCAGCAGAGGATCATGGACCCGAGACGACGCCGGGCCTTGCCCGCGAGCGGATCCTTGGGCCCCAGCGAATCGATGAGTTTCAGCAGCTGCACCTTGGCCGCCTCCTCGTTCCATTCGCGGTCGCGGCGGAACAGCTCCAGCAGCTGGTCCACCGCCGCCTCGTTGTCGCCCGCGGCGGCGAGGGCCAGCGCGAGGTCGAGGCGCGACTGGTGGTCGTTCGGATCGGCGTCGAGCTTGGCCTGCAGCTCGGCCGTCTCGCCGAGATCCGCCGAGGCCTCGGCCAGCTCGATCTGCGCGCGGGCGGCGGCGATCTCGGGCGCGTCCTCGGACCCGGCGGGGGCCATGGCCAGCGCGGCGCGGGCTTTCTCCAGGTCCCCCAGCGCCAGGTAGGCGCGGGCAAGGCCCGAGATGGAGGGCAGGTTGCCCGGCTCTTCCTGCAGGATCGCGGCGAAGGTCTGGGCGGCGTCCGCGGCGGCGCCTTCCTCGAGCATCTGCTCGGCGGCCTCGACCGCCTCGCCGATGCCGCCGTCGCCGGCGGGGGACTGGGCGATCAGCTGGTCGATGAAACGCTTGAGCTCGGAGGCCGGGACCGCGCCCTGGAAGCCGTCGACCGGCTGGCCGTTGATGAAGGCGTAGACGGTCGGGATAGACTGGATCCGCAGCTGGGCCGCGATCTGCTGGTTCTCGTCCACGTTGATCTTGGCGAGGCGGACCTTGCCGCCCGCCTCGGTCACCGCGGCTTCAAGGGCGGGGGTCAGCTGCTTGCAGGGCCCGCACCAGGGGGCCCAGAAGTCGACGATGACGGGGAGTTCCTTCGAGGCCTCGACGACCTCCTGCATGAAGTCCTGTTCGGACACGTCGATGATCGCGCCCGCGACCGCGCCGCCGTTGCCAGCCGCCGCTCCGGTTCCGAATTCCAGCATTGTCGCCCCCTGGTCGTCGCCGCCCGTCCTGGGCGGGTCCCCGCGCGTGGCGCGGTCTTGGATTTCGCCTGTCGGGTTCCGATGTAGCCCCGCCGCCCCTCCGGGGCAATGGCGGGGCCAAGAAACCTTTTCCCGTCATGCGGGTATTGAAACAGGGTTTATCAATCCTGAACGGGCAGGTCGGCGAACTCCACCAGCGCCGGGGCGTGGCCGGTATGCTCGAGGAACCGCAGAAGGTCGGCGGGGGCGAGCGCCACGGTCGCCTCGTTGTGCAGCGGGTGGAAGTTGACGATCTCGGCCCGCATCATCTCGGCGTCGAGGATCAGGGAGATCTCCCGCGCCGCGTCATTGACCAGCCCGAAGGGGCAGACCGAGCCGGGGCGCAGGCCCATCAGCCGCCACAGGTCCTCGGGCTTGCCGAAGGAGGGGTTCTTGCCCCCGGCGGCGCGCACCACGTCGCGCACCTTCACCTGCCGCTTCGCCTCGCAGCAGATCAGCCAGAACCCGCCCTTCTTCTCCTTCAGGAACAGGTTCTTGGTGTGCCAGCCGGGCATCGAATGCTCGATCTCGGCGGATTCCTCAACCGTGAACACCGGCTTGTGGCGGTGGAGCGTGTATTGCACGCCCAGCCGGTCCAGCAGGGCCAGCAGGTCGGCTTCGGAGGTCGGGGGGGTGAGCGCGGCGTCGGTCATGGGCCAAGGGGTAGACCGGCGGCGCGGGGGGCGCCAGCCCCGCTGTCGGGCGGGGCGGGCGCGGAAGACGGCATGGGCGGCGCGCGGGAGGGTGCAGGACGGCGCCGCCCGCGCGTCAGAAGAGGTCCGCGAGGGCCTCCTGCGCCTGGCCCTCGTCGAACCAGGCGAAATCGTCGAACACGTCCCAGGCGGCGCGGGCGGCGTCGAGGTTCTTCTCGGTCTCGCCGATATAGCCGCCGATCACCTCCGCGGCGATGTCGGTCAGGGTCTCGGCGGCGGGGGCCCCGAACAGGAACGCGTCTCCGTCCCCGAACTGCGCCAGCGCGTCGACCAGGTTGGTCATGGTGATGGTCAGGTAGTCCGAGGAAGTCTCGCCCTTCAGATAGGGCGAGGAGGCGTCGTAGATGTTGGTCATCGTGATGGTCAGGTAATCGAGCGCCTCGGGCTTGAGGTACGGCGAGGCGGCGTCGAGGGCCGAGGTGGAGAAGCGGACGACGAAATCGGCGATGACGGACATGGGGCGTTCCTCGTGCAATCGGTTTGGGCGCGGCGGCCCGAAAGATCTCCCGGCTGGAAAACTGCGCCGGCGACGCCATCCTTCGTGATTCGGCGTTACACCCCTGTGACTCGCGCTTTCGCGCCGCCCGGGGCAGGTTTGCGGCCCCTCCGGCCCGCCGCCGCGTCCCCCGCGCCCGTTGCGCGCGTTGCCCCGTCCCGCGCCTTGGTATAGGGCGGAGCATGACATGGCCCGCGCGCGCGGGCCCGATGCCAGACCGCCACTGCAGGAGAGCGCTCGGTGAAATACGTCAGCACCCGGGGCATGGCCCCGACGCTCGGGTTCGAAGACGCCATGCTCGCCGGGCTCGCCCGCGACGGGGGGCTGTATGTTCCCGCGGAATGGCCCGAGTTCCGGCACAGCGACATCGCGGCCATGGCGGGCCTGTCCTACGAGGAAACCGCCTTCCGCGTGCTGCGCCCCTTCGTGGCCGACGCCTTCGACGACTACCAGCTGATGGACATGATCGAGGGCGCCTATGCCAGCTTCGGCCATGCCGCGCGCTGCCCGCTGGTGCAGATCGGCCCGAACGACTGGATCATGGAGCTGCACCACGGCCCGACCCTGGCGTTCAAGGACGTGGCGATGCAGCTGATCGGGCGGATGTTCGACGCGGCGCTGACCCGGTCGGGCAAGCGGGTGACCATCGTCGGCGCGACCTCGGGCGACACCGGCTCGGCCGCCATCGAGGCGTTCCGGGGGCTGGAGTCGGCGGACGTCTACATCCTCTACCCGCATGGCCGGGTGTCCGAGGTGCAGCGCCGCCAGATGACCACGCCCGCGGATTCCAACGTCCACGCGGTGGCGGTGGACGGCGATTTCGACGACTGCCAGGCGCTGGTCAAGGCGATGTTCAACGACCACGCCTTCCGGGACGAGGTGTCCCTCGGCGCCGTCAACTCGATCAACTGGGCCCGCGTGCTGGCGCAGACCGTCTACTACTTCACCTCCGCCGTCGCGCTCGGCGCGCCGCACCGGCCGGTGTCCTTCTCGGTCCCCACGGGCAATTTCGGCGACATCTTCGCCGGCTACGTCGCCAAGCGCTGCGGGCTGCCCATCGACCGGCTGGTGATCGCCACCAACCAGAACGACATCCTGCACCGCACCGTCGCCTCGGGGCTGCACGCCAAGGAAGGCGTGTCGCCGTCGATCAGCCCGTCGATGGACATCGAGGTCTCCTCGAACTTCGAACGCCTGCTGTTCGACCTCTATGACCGGCAGGGCGGCGCCGTGGTGCAGCTGATGGACGAGCTTTCGGGCGCCGGGCGCTTCACCCTTTCTCAGGGCGCGCTTGAGAAGCTGCGGGCGGAATTCGACTCCGGCCGCTGCGACGAGGAAGAGACCGCCGCCGTCATCGCCGCCATGCGCGCCGAAACGGGGCTGGTGATCGACCCGCACACCGCGGTCGGCGTGAAGGCCGCCGTGGACGCGCGCGGCAACGCGGCGGTGCCGATGGTGATCCTCGGGACCGCCCATGCCGCCAAGTTCCCGGACGCCGTGGAGGCCGCCTGCGGGATCCGCCCGCAGCTGCCGCCGCGCATGGCCGACCTCTACCAGCGCCCCGAGCGCATCACCCGCGCGCCGAACGATCTCGGCGCGCTCCAGGGCCTTATCCGCGAAGGGATCCGCGCTTGACCGTCCGCATCGACACGCTCTCCAACGGCCTCACCGTCGTCACCGAGAACATGCCCGGCCTCCAGTCCGCCGCCATCGGCGTCTGGGTCCGGGCCGGGGCGCGCCACGAAAGCGCGTCCGAGAACGGGATCGCCCATTTCCTCGAGCACATGGCCTTCAAGGGCACCACGTCCCGCTCGGCGCTCGAGATCGCCGAGACGATCGAGGACGTGGGCGGCTACATGAACGCCTACACCTCGCGCGAGATGACCGCCTATTACGCGCGGGTGCTGAAGGAAGACGCCGGGCTGGCGCTGAACCTGATCGGCGACATCCTGACCAACCCGGTCTTCGCGGAAGACGAGATCGCCACCGAGCGCGGCGTGATCCTGCAGGAGATCGGGCAGGTCCACGACACCCCCGACGACGTGATCTTCGACTGGCTGCAGGAAGTCTCCTATCCCGGCCAGGCCATGGGCCGCTCGATCCTCGGCCCGGCCGAGAACGTGAAGGGCTTCGGGCGCGAGCACCTGATCTCCTTCACCGGCGCGCATTACCGGCCCGACCGGATGATCGTCTCGGCCGCCGGCGCGGTCGACCACGACGCGCTGCTGGCGCAGGCCGAGGCGATCTTCGGGCGCCTCACCCCCTCGACCGTGCAGGCCGTGGAACCGGCGAAATTCGTCGGCGGCGAGCGGCGCATGGTCAAGGACCTGGAGCAGGCCCACTTGGCCCTGAGCTGGGAGACCGACGGCTGGACCTCGGACCGCATGTACGCGATGCAGGCCTTCTCCTCCCTCTTCGGGGGGGGCATGTCCTCGCGCCTGTTCCAGGAGGCGCGGGAGAAGCGCGGCCTCTGCTACACCATCTTCTCCCAGGCCGGGGTGCACGAGGATACCGGCGCCTTCACCGTCTACGCGGGCACGTCCGGCGAGGATGTCGGCGGGCTGACCGAGCTGGTGGCGGACGAACTCCGCCGCGCCGCGGACGGCGTGACCGAGGCCGAGGCGACGCGCGCCCGCGCCCAGCTGAAGGCCGGGATGCTGATGGGGCTGGAAAGCCCGTTCTCGCGCTGCGAGCGGCTCGCCCGGGCGCTGATGGTCTGGGGCCGCGTCCCGACGGTGGAAGAGACGGTCGCCAAGATCGACGCCGTGGACGCCGCCGCCTGCGCCGACGCCGCGCGGCGGCTGGCGGAGTCCGGCTCCATCGCCATGGCGCTTTACGGCCCGGTCGAGGGCGCGCCGAGCGCCGAGGCGCTGACCAAGCGCCTCGCGGCCTGATCGCGCGCGGGGGCGGGGGGCGATGCTGCACGGCGCGCTGCCGTTCCTCGGCCCCCGCCGCCCCCGCTTCGCGCTCGAGACCGAGCGGCTGGTCCTGCGCCCGCCGCGGATGGACGACCACGCCGTCTGGGTGCGCCTGCGCCGCGACAGCGCCCCGTTCCTGAAGCCGTGGGAGCCGGTCTGGGCGCCGGACCATTTCACCCGCGCCGCCTTCCGCAACCGGGTCCGCTGGGCCGAGCGGATGGTCGAGGAGGGGCGCGGGCTGCCGATGTTCCTGTTCCGCGCCTCGGACGACCAGCTCCTGGGGGCGCTGACCCTCGACAACCTGCGCCGCGGCCCCGCGCAGGCGGCCACGCTGGGCTATTGGATCGGTGAGAAACACGCCCGCCGCGGCTACATGGCCGAGGCGCTGGGGGCGGTGCGGGACCATGCCTTCGGGGTGATGGGCCTCTCGCGGCTCGAGGCCGCGACCCTGCCGGAGAACGCCGCCTCGCGCGGGCTGCTGGAACGCAGCGGGTTCCGGCATGAAGGGCGGGCCGAGGCCTATCTGCAGATCGGCGGGCGCTGGCGGGACCACGTGCTTTACGCGGCGCTGCGCGGCGACCGGCTGCCGGGGTGAATGCGAGGGGGAGGGAAGGGGATGCATCCCCTTCCCTCCCCCTCGCGCTCGTCGACGCAGTGCGTCGACCCCATCCCGCCGCCGGGCGCCCGGACCCGAAGGTTGCGCGGAATTTTTCCTGATTTGGATCAATGCGATAAGCGCCGGGATCGGGCATCATGCGCGCATCCCAAGACTCGGATGGAGGCCGACATGACCCGGGACTCCTACATCTCCCATCTTGAAGACCAACTGGCCCGCGTCGACGCGGACCTCGCCCTTGCGCGCAAACGCATCGACGACGGCCCGGCCGAGGGCCGCGCAAAGGCGCTCGACGACTGGAGCGGGCTGAAGATCCGGCACGAGGACCTCGCCGCCCGCATCCAGGCCGCGAAGGCCGAGGGGGCCGACAAGTGGTCCGCCCTCCATGCCGGCTTCCGAGAAGAAGCCGACGCCCTGTCGGATGCGCTCGAACGCTGGCTCGAGAAAGCCGCCTGACCCTACCCGGCCGCAAGCTCGGCCCGATCCCGGCCCGATCCCGGCGCAGACGCAGCCCAGGCGCGCGCCGGGCGCCGCGGGCGCATGGGGACCGCGCGGCAAGCGCGGGGCGGGCGGGCCGCGGGCGCCCGAAGGGCGGCAGGTCCGACGGCCCCGCCCCCCCCGAAACGCGAACGGGCGGCGCATCCCCGCACCGCCCGTTCCCACATCACCAAGGGGAAACGGCCCTCAGGCGCCTTTCCCCGAATAGCCGCCCATCTTGCACAGCAGCTTCCACTCCGCCTCGGTCACCGGCTGCACCGACAGGCGGCTGTTGTTCACAAGGATCATGTCGGCCAGCTCCGGCGCCTCCTTGCAATCGGCCAGCGTCACCGGCGTCTCGAACGGGCCCAGCGCCTTGATCGTCACGCATTCCCAGCGCGGATCCTCGGTCGTCGGGTCCTGCGCCGCCTCGGCGATCACCTCGACCACGCCGACGATCCGCTTCTCGTTGACCGAGTGGTAGAAGAACCCGAGGTCCCCCACCTCCATCGCCCGCATGTTGTTGCGGGCCTGGTAGTTGCGCACCCCGTCCCAGGGCTCGCCCTCATCCGCCTTCGCCACCTGGTCGTCCCAGGACCAGGTGTTCGGCTCCGATTTGAACAGCCAGTACCGCATCAGGCGCCGATCACGTGCTTGAAGCCGGAAATCTCGACGCTCTCGAACAGCCCCGCCTTCGCATAGGGATCGCCCGCCGCCCAGGCCTCGGCCTCGGCCCGGTCATCGGTGGCCAGCATCAGCACCGAGCCGCACATCCCGCCATCCGGATCCAGCATCGGGCCGCCGAACGTGGCGAGGCCGGTGTCCTTCACATAGGCCAGATGCGCGTCGCGATTGGCCTTGCGGGTCTCGAGCGCGCCGGGCTTGTCGCGGCAGATCAGGATGAAAGGCATGGCGTCCTCCGGGATTTCACATTCGCCCGGAGGATATGCACGCCGCCCGCCTCCCCGGCAAGGGCGCGCCCCGCGCCACGGCGCAGAACCGGCGGCCCGCGCCACTGCGCAAGACAACCGGCCCCGCCTCGGCGCCGGACAGGCGGCCCGGCCTCAGCGCAGAACCGGCGGCCCGCCGCGCCGCCGCAGCTCGGCCAGCCCCATCGCCTGCCCGTCGCCGATCCGCTTCGCCAGCGCCACGATCCCCTCGGCCGCCGCGGGCCGCATGCTCGCCCGTGCGCACCGCTCGAACAGGTTCAGCCAGATCGGGAAATGCTTCATCTCGATCCCGTTCGCCCGGGCATGCGCCTCCATCGGGGATCCGCGATACGCCCCTTTCTCCAGCCCCAGCGAGTTGCGCCAGAACCCGGCGATCTTCGCCTCGTGCTTCGCCCAGGCCTCGGCATCCTCGCCGATCGCGGCGTGGAACACGGGGCCGAGATCCGGGTCCTTGCGCGCCATGGCGTAGAACCGGGCGACGCAGAGGTCGATCTCTTCGGCGGTGGGGCGGGTGGGGATCATGGGGGGCCTCGGACGCAAGAAGGGGCGGGGCCAACCTGACCCCGCCCCGCCGCCGCTGCAACCCGCGGCCGCCGCGTCAGTCGATCACGTTATGCTCGGGGCCGTAGGGGAAGCCGGTGATGTTCTCGGCCCCGTCCGCGTCCAGAACCAGGATGTCATGCTCGCGATAGCCGCCGGCGCCCGGGGTCCCCTGCGGGATCCAGACCATCGGCTCCATCGACACAACCATCCCCGGCTCCAGCACCGTGTCGATATCCTCGCGCAGCTCCAGCCCCGCCTCGCGGCCATAGTAATGCGACAGCACCCCGAAGGAGTGCCCGTAGCCGAAGCTGCGATAGTCCAGAAGCCCCGCGTCCGCGAAGAAGCGGTTGATCTCGGCGCAGATGCCCGAGCAGGTGGCGCCCGGCTTGATCAGCGACAGCCCCAGCTCGTGCGCCGCCACGTTGGCCTTCCAGATCCGCAGGCTGTCGGCGTCGGGCGCCCCGAGGAACAGCGTCCGCTCCAGCGCCGTGTAATAGCCCGAGATCATCGGGAAGGTGTTGAGCGACAGGATGTCCCCGCCCTCCAGCGCCCGGGTGGTGACCGGGTTGTGGGCGCCGTCGGTGTTCAGCCCCGACTGGAACCAGACCCAGCTGTCGCGCAGCTCGCTGTCCGGGTGGGCGCGGGCGATCTCCAGCTCCATCGCGTCGCGGCCGGCCATGGCCACGTCGATCTCGCGGGTTCCGACCCGGATCGCGTCCCGGATCGCGGCGCCGCCATGGTCGGCGATGCGCGCGCCTTCCTTGATCAGCGCGATCTCCTCGGCCGACTTGATCATCCGCAGGCGCATCGTCGCCGGGGCGACGTCCACCACCTCGGGCGCATCCAGGAACCGGTCCAGCGCCGCCTTGCCCGCAAGCGTCAGGTGATCGCCCTCGATCCCCACCCGCCGCGCGCCGCCCAGCAGCTCGGCCGCCGCGCGCCAGTAATTGTCGCGCTTCCAGTCGGTGTAGATGACGTTGTCCCCGACGCTGCGCCGCCAGGGCTGCGAGGCGTCGATATTGGCCGAGATCGTCGTCACCCCGTCCTGCGTCACCACGCAGCCATAGGGCCGCCCGAAGGAGCAGTAGAGGAAGCCCGAGTAGTAGGCGATGTTGTGCATCGAGGTGAACAGGACCGCGGGCAGGTCCAGCTTCGCCATCTCGGCCCGAAGGGCGGCGAGGCGGCGGTCATACTCGGCGGCCGAGAAGGGCAGGATCTTGCTTCCATCCTGGCGGCGGAAGCGCTCGGGGCGGGTGTTGATGTCCTGGATCATCGCGTGACCTCATCCAGCTGGCCCGGGCGACGCCCGGACAGGCGCCCGGCGTACAGGACGAAGCGCGCGGGGGGAGACGACCCGTGCCGCGCGACGAGCCGCTGGAATCGCGCCGACGCCATCGGCGCGCGAACCCGTCGGGAGGGAAAATACCGCGCCCCGGCCCGGCCCGGCAACGGGCTGAACGGGGCTGCGGCGAAAATTCTTCGCGGCGGGGGCGCGGGCGGCCGGCGCGGGGCGGGGCCGAGGGGCGACCGCGCGAAGGCGCGGGGCGGGCGGGCGGATGCCGAAGCGCAGCGAAGGCGGCGGCCGCGCGCAGCCCCGAAACCCCGAAACCCTTACGCCTTCGGCCCCTTCTTGCCGCCGCCCAGCATCCCCGCCCGGGCCTTGTCCAGCGGCCAGCGGGGCCGGGCCGACAGGTCCATCCCGTCCGCCTCGCCCCGCGCAAGCCGCTCGGCCCCCGCCCAGGCGATCATCGCCGCGTTGTCCGTGCACAGCCGCAGCGGCGGCGCGTCGAAGCTGAACCCCTCGGCCGCCGCCGCCGCCTCCAGCGCCCCGCGCAGGGCCGTGTTCGCCGCGACCCCCCCGGCCACCGACAGCGCCTCCGCCCCCGTCTCGGCCCGGAAATCCGCCAGCGCCCGGCGCACCTTCCCGGCCAGGAGGTCCGAGACCGCCGCCTGGAACCCCGCGCAGATGTCGGCCCGGTCCTGCACGCTCAGCCCGCCCTGCGCCTCGACCAGCAGGTCCCGCTGCCGCCGCACCGCGGTCTTCAGACCCGAAAAGCTCATGTCGCAACCGGGCTTGTCCAGCAGCGGCCGAGGGAAGCGGAACCGCTTCGGATCGCCCGCCTTCGCCTCGCGCTCCACCTCCGGCCCGCCCGGGTATCCAAGCCCCAGCATCTTCGCGACCTTGTCGAAGGCTTCGCCCGGCGCGTCGTCGATGGTCGCGCCCAGCCGCCGGTAGTCCCCCGGCCCCAGCACGCCCAGGATCTGGCAATGCCCGCCCGAGGCGAGCAGCATCACGTAAGGATAGCCCTGCCCCGACACCAACCGCGGCGTCAGCGCGTGGCCCTCGAGGTGGTTCACCCCGACCAGCGGCAACCCCGCGCCCCAGGCGATGCCCTTGGCGCACATCACCCCGGACAGGACCCCGCCGATCAGCCCCGGCCCGGCGGTGCAGGCCACCGCGTCCATCGCCGACAGGCCCAGCCCCGCCTCGGCCAGCGCCTTCTCCACGCAAACATCCAGCCGCTCGGCATGGGCGCGCGCCGCGATCTCGGGCACCACGCCGCCGAAGGCCGCGTGCAGGTCGGCCTGGCCGAGGGTCACGGAACTCAGGATCTCCCCCGCCCCGATCACTTCCCCGCCGTCCACGCGCACCCGCACCACCGCGGCGGCGGTGTCGTCGCAGCTCGACTCGAGCCCGAGGATGGTCAGCGTTCCGGTCGGCATGTTTTCGGACATCCGCGGCCTCCTGCGGCCAAAAGGGGCGCATCCGCCCCCGTTCGGGGCCGTTGCATGGGCGCGAGGCCGCAGGTAACACCAAGCCCATGACCGATGCAATTTCCAGCGCCGCGGGCGCACCCGACCTGCCCACGCCCGACCGCCCGCTGCGCATCGGCACCCGCGGCTCGCCCCTCGCGCTCGCCCAGGCGCACGAGACCCGCGACCGGCTGATGGCGGCCCATGGCCTGCCGCCCGAGGCCTTCGCGATCACCGTCCTCAAGACCACCGGCGACAAGGTGCTGGACCGGCCGCTGTCCGAGATCGGCGGCAAGGGCCTGTTCACCAAGGAACTCGAAGCCGCGCTCCTCGAAGACCGCGCCGACATCGCGGTGCATTCGATGAAAGATGTCGGCGTCGAGCGCCCAGACGGCCTGTCCCTGACCTGCATCCTCCCGCGAGAGGACGTGCGCGACGCCTTCATCTCGCACCATTTCAAATCCATCGCGGACCTGCCGCAGGGGGCCGTGGTCGGCTCCTCGTCCCTGCGCCGCCGGGCGCAGCTGCTCAACCGCCGCCCCGACCTGCGCTGCGTGGAATTCCGCGGCAACGTGCAGACCCGGATGCAGAAGCTCCAGGACGGCGTCGCCCAGGCCACCTTCCTCGCCGTCGCGGGTCTGCGGCGGCTGGGGATGGACGACCTCGCCGCGGGCGCCATCGAGACCGACGAGATGCTCCCCGCCGTCGCCCAGGGCGCCATCGGGATCGAGCATCGGACCGGCGACGACGCCCTGCGCGCGCTGCTCGCCCCCCTCAACTGCGCCGAGACCGCGCTGCGGCTTGAGGCGGAGCGGGCGTTCCTCGCGGGCCTCGACGGGTCCTGCCGCACCCCCATCGGCGGGCTGGCCGAGCTGCTGCCCGGCGGCCGGATGCGCCTGCGGGGCGAGATCATCAAGCCCGACGGCTCGATCCGCCACGCCACCGAGCGCGAGGGCCCGGTCTCGGACGCCGCCGCCATGGGCGCCGACGCGGCGGCCGAGCTGCGCGCCAAGGGCGGCGAGGGCTTCTTCGACGGGATGGAGCAGCGCCCGTGAGCGTCCCGGGCCGGCCAGACCGGCCCAATGAAACGGCGGGCCGGGACGACCGGCCCGCGCCCACCCCGCCCGGGTGGCTCATCACCCGCCCCGAACCGGGGGCGGCGACCGAGGCGGCGACCCGCGCCGCCCAGGGCTGGACCCCGATCCGCGCGCCGCTGACGGAGCTGCGCAAGGTTCCCGCCGCGCCGGACCTCTCCGGCCTCTCCAGCCTCGTCTTCACCTCGGCCAACGGCGTGCGCTGCGCGGACCTGCCCGGGGCCGCCCGCGCCCTGCCCGCCTGGTGCGTCGGCCCGGCCACCGCCGAAGCCGCCCGCGCCGCGGGATTCGACGCGCGGACCCCGCCCGAAGACGCGGGCGGGAACGCCGAGGCCCTGGCCGCCCACCTCTCCGCCGCCCTCGCCCCAGGCGCGCGGCTGCTGCACCTGCGCGGCCGCCACGGGACCGGCGGTCTGGCCGAGGCGCTGGCCCGGGATGGAATCACCCTGTCCGAAGCCGTGGTCTACGAGATGGCCGAGGCCGACCCCGCCCCGGCCGCCGCCGCCCTGCGCGCGGGGCGCCTGGAGGGCGCGGGGTTCTGGTCCCCCCGCGCGGCGCGGCTTTTCGCCGGGATGGTTGCGGGCGCGCCCGATCTCCTGGCCCCCGCGGCCCGGATTTCCGCCGCCGCGATCAGCCCCGCGGCCGCCGCGGCGCTTGCCCCGGTGGGATTCCGCCGCATTGTAGTCTCTGAACGGCCCGACGGAGCGGCGATGGATGCGGCGGCCCTGGCCCTGCTGTCCGCGCGCTGACCGCCGCGGGGCCGCATCTGCGCTGCAATCAGCCGCAGCGCGCCGGGGTAGGAAAAGGGGGGGCGACTCTCCTACTCTCGCCGGGAACGAAAATACTTCGGGCGCCATTGGGAGATCTGGAGCGGCATGACCGACAAGAAGAAGACCGAGGATGACCTGAGCCAGGCGGACGCGCCCGCCGACGGCGCGGCGAAGACCCCGGAGGACGCCGAGGCCGCGGAACTGGCGCAGCTGGAGAAGGAGCTCGCCGAGCTCGAGGCCGCCGAGAAGGCCGAGGCGGACGCCGCCGCGCGCGCCGAGGCCGAGGCCGCCGAGGCCGAAGCCCGCGCCGAGGCCGAGGCGAAGGCCCGCGTGAAGGCCGAATCGGAGGCCGCCGTGGCGAAGCTCGAGGCCGAGAGCGCCGCCGAGGAGGCCGGGGCCGACCCCGTCGCCGCCACGCCGACCCCGCCCATCGAGATCCCCGCGGACGAGAGCGCGCCCGCGGCCGAAGCCGACGCGCCCGCCGAAGAGACGCAAGCCGCCGCGCAGGACGAGACCCCCGAGGACGAGACTCGAGAGGACGAGACCCGGGAAGACGAGGCCTGGGACGACCCCGAGGGCGCCGCCGCGGACGAGGTGATCGCCGAGGGCGCGAAGGACGAGGACGACAGGGACGAGACCCCGGACGCGGCGAAGGACGACCCCGCGCCCGCCGCGGCCGCCGCCCCCATCGCCGCCGCAGCCGCCATGGGCGCCGCCGCCGCGTCGCCCGCCCCGGTGCATGACGACCACCACGACGACGACCACCTGCATGACGACGACGACTACGAGGACGAGCATCGCTCCTCCCTCGCCGCCCGCGCGCTGCAGGGGCTGGTGCTGATCCTGGTCGGCGGCGGCATCGCGCTCTGGGCCGCGCCCAAGGTCGCGCCGGTGCTGCCCGCCTCGGTCGCCCGTCACCTGGTGGTGTCGGTCCCGGTCGAGGAAACCGAGTTCGCCGCCTACAAGGCCGATGCCGACGCGCGCATCGCCGCGCTGGAATCGGCGCTGGAGGACCGCGCCGCCGCCCTCTCGGCCGATATCGAGACCGCCGGGCAGTCCGGCCTGTCCGAGGCCGAGGTGCAGGAGGCGATCTCCGCCGCCACCTCCGAGCTTTCGGCCGAGTTCGAGAGCCTCAACCAGACCCTGGAATCGGGCGACCTGTCGGGCCTCGGCGCCCGCCTCGCCGCGCTGGAAAGCACCGCGCGCGGCCTGACCGGGCAGCTCGACAGCCTTGCGGGCGGACTCGCCAACGTGAACGCCGAAACCGGCGAGGTCGGGGAGATGTCCCAGGCCGCCGCCGCGACGCTCGCCGCGAACGCCGCCCAGATCGAGGGCCTGCGCGCCCAGATCGAGGAGATGGCCGCCCAGAACGGCGCCCTGCGCCAGCAGGTCGAGGCGGCGCGCGCCGATCTCGCCGCCCGGGCCGACCAGGCCGAGGCCGCCGCGAAGGCCGAGGCCGAGGCCGCCGCCGCCGCGCAGCGGGCCGCCGAGGAAGCCGCCGCCGAGAAGGCGCGCCTCGCCGCCCTGTCGGCCGCGCTGACCGAGGTGGCGGGCGCGCTCGACACCGGCGCGCCCTATGCGGACGCGCTGGCGAAGATCGAGACGGACGCCCCCGCGGCGCTGGCCGATCACGCCGGGACCGGCATCCCGACCCAGGACGCCCTGCGCAAGGCCTTCGCGGCCCCGGCGCAGCGCGCCCTCTCGGCCGCCGCGGTGGCCGAGGCGGACGGGACCATGGGCAAGCTGCTGGCCGGGTTCACCGCCCCGCTGCGCGGCGTGCCCACCGGCGACGTGGGCGGGGACGGCGTCGACGCCGCCATCGGCCGCGCCGCCCAGGCCCTCGCCGCGGACGACGTCGACGCGGCGCTGGCCGCGCTCGACGCCCTTCCGCCCGAGGCCGCCGAAGAACTGACCGCATGGCGGGCGCAGGCGCTGGTGCGCCGCGACGCCAAAACCGCCCTCGCCGACTGGCGCGGCGCCCTCATCGGCGCCGACGGCTGAGCCCCGAGCGCGACAGGAACGACAGGGAGAAACGCCGATGATCTGGCTTCTCATTCGCGTCGCGATCTTCATCGCGATCCTCATCGCCGCGACTTTCGGCGTGGCGACGCTGCTGGACACGCCCGGGCAGGTCACCATCGAGTGGGCCGGCCGCACGCACGTGTTCGAGCAGCCCATCCACTTCGCCGCCGCGCTGCTGGCCGGGTTCTTCGGCCTGTGGCTGGCCTTCTGGCTGCTGGGGCTGATCATCGCCGTGATCCGCTTCGTCACCGGCGATGAAACCGCCATCGACCGCTTCTTCAACGCCAGCCGCGAACGCCGCGGCGTGCGCGCGCTGACCCAGGGCATGATCGCCCTTGGCGAAGGCGACGGGCGCACGGCGATGGAGAAGACCGAGAAGGCCGCGCGCCTGCTCGACACGCCCGAGCTGACCAACATCCTCGGGGCCCAGGCCGCCGCCAAGGCCGGCGACAAGCCCGCCGAGACCGCCTACCTGAAGGCCCTCGCCCGCACCGAGCGGACCAAGGCCATCGGCGTGAAGGGCCTGCTGGCCCAGGCCGTGGAGGAGGGCGACGAGGAACGCGCCAAGCTGCTGGCCGAGCGCGCCTTCGCCCTGCGTCCCAAGGACGGCGAGGTGATGGACGCCCTGTTCGACCTGCAGACCGGCGCCGGCGACTGGGCCGCCGCCCGCCGCACCCTGGCCGCCGAGGTCCGCACCGGCGCCATGCCGCGCGAGATCGGCGCCCGCCGCGACGCCGTGCTGGCGCTGGCCGAGGCGCGCCTCGCGCTCGAGACCGGCGACGCCGCCCGCGCCCGCGACGCGGCGCTGGAGGCGAACCGCCGCGCCCCGACGCTGGCCCCCGCCGCCGCCGCCGCGGCCCGCGCGCTGGCCTCGAGCGGGTCGCAGCGCAAGGCCGAGCGGATCCTGCGCAAGGCCTGGAAGGCCGCCCCGCACCCGGATCTCGCCGCCGCCTATGCCGCGATCGAGCCGGATGAGGACATCGCCGCCCGCCGCCGCCGCTTCGTGGCGCTGATCGACGAGAACAAGTCCCACCCCGAGAGCCGGATGCTCGAGGCCGAGCTGGCGCTGGCGGCCGAGGACTTCCCCGCCGCGCGCGCCGCCCTTGGGGACCTTGCCGAGACCATGCCCACCACCCGCACCCTCGCCATCATGGCGGCGGTCGAGAAGGGCTCGGGCGCCGAGGAGCAGGTGGTCCGAGCCTGGCTCGCGCGCGCCCTGTCGGCCCCGCGCGGCGAACGCTGGACCTGCGAGGCCTGCGGCCACGTGCATGACGAGTGGCAGCCCGTCTGCGACGGCTGCAAGGGCGTCGACACCCTGGCCTGGATCCAGCCGAAGGGCGCGGGCGAGACCTCGGAGACCGCCACCGCCCTGCTGCCGCTGGTGATGGGTGCGCTGACCAAGGCCGAGGAGACCCCGGATTTCGAGGCCGAGGTCGCCGCCGAGGACGCCGCCGCCGCGAAGGAGGCCGCCGCGAAGCCTGCCGCCGAGGCGCCGATGGACGCCGAGGTGGTCGAGGACGACGGCAAGACGCGCCCGGCCTGACGGGCCGTCACAGGGGCGCCACAGGGCCGCCTCGCCCCGCCGAAGACACGCACGGCCCCGCATCCGCCCGGATGCGGGGCCGCTGCTTTTCCGGGCGTCGTTGCGGGCCCCGGCGCGCGCCCCGCGGGGCGCGGCGCCCTTCCGGGACGATCCCCTTCAAACCCCGCTTGCATTGCCCGCGGGGCCTGAGTATACGGCCCGTGGTTGCCGGTGTAGCTCAGCTGGTAGAGCACGTCATTCGTAATGATGGGGTCGTAGGTTCGAGTCCTATCACCGGCACCACCTCTCTTTCCCGGACATCGCCGGTCATCCCGCCGCCGCGCCCACGCGCGCCCGGATGACGCCCCCCGCCGCGCATGCTAGGCAAGTCGCCCACGCATCGCGCCCGGAGGCTCCATGTCCGCCCAAGCCCTCTCCGACCTGATCGCCCATGCCCGCGAAACCGCCGCCCTCGGGCGCGTCTCGGGGCTGATCTCCTGGGACCAGGAGGTGATGATGCCGCCGAAGGGCGCCGAGGGCCGGGCCGAGGAAGCCTCGGCCATGGCCGCCGTCCTGCACGCCCGCCGCACCGACCCGCGCCTCGCCGAGTGGATCGCCGCCATCGACCCCGCCGCCCTGCCCGACGACGCGGCGCGCCGGGACGTGGAGCTCGCCGCCCGCGACCATGCCCGCGCCACCCGCGTGCCCGCGGCGCTCGAGGCGCATCTCGCCTCGCTCTCGGTCCGCAGCCAGGGCATCTGGGCGAAGGCGCGGGCCGAGGACGACTTCGCCGGTTTCGCCCCGATCCTCGGGCAGATGGTCGAGGCGCGGCGCGAACAGGCCGCCGCCCTCGCCGAACCCGGCCAGGACCCCTATGATGCGCTGCTCGAGGAATACGAGCCGGGGATGCACGCGGCGGCGCTGGACGCGCTCTTCGCCCGCCTGCGCGACGGGCTGGTCCCGCTGGCCGCCGAGGCCGGCGAGCGCACCCTGCCCCCGCCCCTGACCGGCTTCTTCGGCCAGGACCAGCAGATGCAGCTGGCCCGCGAGGTCGCCACCGCCTTCCGCTATGACTGGCAGGCCGGGCGGCTGGACCTGTCCACGCACCCGTTCTCCTCTGGCCATCGCGGGGATGCGCGGATCACCACGCGGGTGGATGAAGGCGACCCGTTCAACTGCCTCTATTCCACGATCCACGAGACCGGCCACGCGGTCTACGAGCAGAACATCGCCGCCGATCTGTATGGACGCCCGGCGGGGTCCTATTGCTCGATGGGCGTGCATGAAAGCCAGAGCCGGTTCTTCGAGAACCAGGTCGGCCGCTCCCGCGCCTTCGCCGAGTGGCTGGCCCCGAAGATGCGCGCCGCCTTCCCCGATGCGCCCGCGGACGCCGAGGCGTTCTTCCGCGCCGCCAACCGCATCCATCCCGGCTTCATCCGCACGGAATCGGACGAGGTGCATTACAACCTGCACATCCTGATGCGCTTCGACCTGGAGCGGGAGCTGATGGCCGGGCGCCTCGCCGCCAGGGACCTGGCCGAGGCCTGGCGCGCGCGGTTCGAGGCCGATTTCGGGACGCCCCCGCCGGACGACCGCCGCGGCGCGCTGCAGGACGTCCACTGGTCGCTGGGCCTGTTCGGCTATTTCCCGACCTACAGCCTGGGCAATCTCAATGCCGCGATGCTCGAGGACGCGATGCGCCGCGACCTGCCGGACATGGACGCGATGATGGCGAAGGGCGAGCTGGAGGCGATCGTCGGCTGGCTGACCGACAAGGTGCACCGCCACGGCGCGACCCTGCCCGCCCCGGCGTTGATCGAGGCGGCGACGGGCGCGCCGCTGTCCGAGGCGCCGCTGCTGGCGCACCTGCGGCGCAAGGTGGATGCGCTGGCGTAACGCCCGGGCTCAGATCTCCACCGCCTCGATCCCCGGCGCCGGGCCCTCGGCCCGCTCGGGGCGGCCGTCCCGCGCCTCGCGCGCGGCGGCGACGAGGGCGCGGAAGATCGCGCGCTGGCGGCGGGCGTAGAACAGGTGCTCGGGGTGCCACTGGACGCCGAGCGTCAGCGGCCCCTCGGTGCTCTCGACCGCCTGGGTGATGCCCCACTGGTCGCGGGCGGCGAGGCGCAGGCCCTGGCCGAGGCGGCTGACCGATTGCGTGTGCAGCGCGTTCACCCGGGCGTCCTTCGGTCCCATGACGGCGGAGAGGCGCGTTTCGGGGCAGATTTCCACCGTCTTGCGCGGCAGGACGGTCCACATGCGCTTCGCGTCCTCGTAGGTCTCGTAGATGTCCTGGTGGAGCGCGCCGCCGCGCACGATGTTGATCATCTGCGCCCCGCGGCAGATGCCGAGCACGGGGCGGCCGAGCTCCGCCGCCTCCTCGATCAGGCGTTTCTCGAGCGCGTCGCGCTCGGGGTCGATGCGGCTCTCGAGCATGATCTCGCCATTGTAGAGATCGGCCGAGATGTCGTCGCCGCCGCCGACGATCAACCCGTCGACCTCCTGCGCATGGGCCGGGCGGCCGACATGGAACCAGCGCGCGCGGCCCCCGGCGAGCAGGACGGACATGGCGATCATCGGGAAGATCCGCCAGCCGGAGCGGGCCGAGGTGGTGATGCCGATGACGGGGCGGGAGCGGGGGAGCATCATTCGGTCGGCGCTCCCCTGGCGTCGACCAGCCCCGCGGCGCGCAGCATGTCGGTGCAGCGCTGGACCCAGTCCTCGCGCGTCGCGGTCCAGCGGTCGCGGTGTTCGCGCCAGCCGAGGGTGAGGGCCATGGTCAGCGCGGGGTCCTCGGCGGCGCGCTCGATCACGCGCCACAGGGTCCAGTCGGGGACCGGGGACCAGCCCTTCTCGTCCACCCGCGCGTCGGGCAGGCGGTAGTGGAAGGTGGGGCGGGCCGAGCGTTTCTCGTCCCCGAGCACGGCCTGGGCCCGGTCGGGGTCCGCCATCTCGATGATCGGGGTCAGGTCCAGCGCGCGGTTCCGGGTCGGGTTGGCGGACAGGTAGTCGTCGAAAAACCGGGCGCGGTCAGGGGCGTAGCCCTCGGCGGCGACGGTGTCGATATACTCGCGCGGATAGGATTTCACGAAGCCGGTGAGGCGGCGGTTGAGGCTGATCTCCAGCGTCTTGCGCAACCAGTCCTCGAGCAGCGCGAAGCTGCGGGTGACGGGCAGCAGGTGATCGACCGAGAGGGAGACGGCCTCGACGTTGAAATGCATCCCGTAGGCGGTCTGCGCGCCATGGCCGGCGCCGGTGGCCCCGGCGGTGCGCAGCGCCTCGATCAACGGGTCGAGCGCGGGCAGCCGCTCGGGGGCCAGCGGCGGCGCGACCAGTTCGACGGGAGTCAGCCAGTGGACGATGTCGCCGGTGATCTTGCGCACCGGGTCGTCCTCGGCCCCTTCCTTGTGGGCGAAGGCCTCGCGGTGGCGGCGGGCCATGTCGAGCTCGAGCGTGAAATCGCCCAGCTCGGGATCCGCCAGGGTCTGGTGATGCTGCGACTGCCGATCGATCTCGGCGTCGCCGAAGACCTTGCGCGCGGCCCGGACCGCGTCCTCGACCGTGAGGCCGCCGAACTCGATCTCCACCCCGACGCGGCGGGGCTCGCCCTCGGTGGTGTCAGGTCGGGGAAGCGGCGGATAGGCGGTCATGAAGGCTCCTGGTCGGCTGTCGGAGCTTCATGTGGGGCGATCGGCGCGGCGGGCAAGCGGGCGCGCCGCCGCGGACCGGGCGGGCGGCGCGGCGGGGGGCGCGGACGTCCCCGGGCGGGACCGCCGGGTGGGCGGCGGCGGTTCGCCCCCTGGCCCGCACGCAGCGCGGGAGGGCGCGTCCGGCCGTTCAGGGGGGCCTGGGCCCCCGTTCTCGGCCGGAGGCGGCGTGCCGCCGCCGGGCGCGGTTCCGCGCGTTCCGCAGATTTTGAACGTTGTTCACGGCATCAGCTGCGGTCCCGGATGCTGGAGGCGATGAGCTGCAGGATCGACCAGAGCACCAGGCACAGCGCGCCGGTGGCGATGGACAGGACCCAGCGCCGCGGATGTTCGGCCATCTGTGCGCGGGTCGGGGCGATGTGGATGGCGAGGTAGCGCTGCGCCCGGCGCGCCTCGGCCCGGGCGATCTCCACCGCGGCGAGGGCGGCGGTGTACATGTTCTCGGCGAACTCGCGCTCCACCATCAGCTCCTCCTGCCGGCCGGCGGCATCGGCGAGCGAGCCGTCGGCGGGGGCGCCGTCGGTCCCGGCGGAGGCGACGCGCGCCTCCTCCTGCGCGATCTGCACGTCGAGCGCCGCCAGCCTGCGATCGAGCGCGGCGAGCACGGGCGAGTCCGCCCCGAGCATGTCGCGCCGCGAATCCCGCTCGGCCGCGAGGTCGGCGCGGCGGGCGCGCAGCTCTCCGACCAGGCCCATCGAGGACTGGATGTCGAGCGAGACGTCCGCCGTGCCCGCCGCCCCGCGGAAGCTCTGCAGGTCGAGCCGGACCTCGCGCACCCGCGCCTCGGCCTCGCGCAGGTCGGCGAGGGCGAATTCGACCGCATCCTTGCGCGACTTCTCGGACAAGGCGTTGATGAGACGCTCTGATTCCGCGGTGACGGCGGTGGCGACGGCATGGGCGTCATCGGGGTCGAAGGCGCGGATCTCGGCATAGATGATGCCGGCGGAGCTGTCGTAGCTCACCGTCTGGGCGAGGTTCCAGTAGTCCACCAGCGTCTCGACAGAGGGATCGTCGCCGAGGCGGAACAGCCAGTCCGCCCCCTCGCGCCGATACATGGCGCGCAGGTCGAGCTGGTCGTCGATCCGTTCCACCAGCGGCTGGCTTTGCAGGTATTCGTAGAGGATGCGGCTGTCGGCGGCGGCCGCGTCGGGGGCGCCGCCGAGGATCTCCAGCATCGGGGAGGGGGCCGCGGCGTCCGCGCTGCGCACCGCGAAGGCGACGGTCGAGACGTACTGGTCGGCGGCCTTCTCGAACAGGTACCAGCTGGCCAGCGCGGTGGGGGCGACGACCAGCAGCAGGAAGCTGAGCCAGACGCCGATCCGGCGCCGCCGGTCCGCCCGGCGCACGCGCGCGGCCGAGGTGGGGTCGGCGATCTCGATCAGGATGTCGGGCTGCGGCGGCGCCGGCGGGCGCGGGGCCGGGCGCTGCGCCTGCGCGGCCTGCTGAACCGCCATGCCCGGCGGGACGGGGCCGCCCTGGCCCTTGCCTGCACCCTGGCCCTTGCCCTGGCGGCCGGGTCCCTTTCCCGCCCCCTTCCCCGCGCCCTTGCCGCCGGGCTGACCCGGCCTCCGGCGCGCGGCGGGGCCCTGCCCGTCCTGGAGACGGTGCACCACGCCCTCCGCGTCGGGGGCGGCGCGCGCGGCGCCGCCGCCGGTCCCGTCGCGCCCGCTCATGCCGCGCCTCGCGCAGCGTGGGACAGGTCCGACATGTGGCGGGCGATGGCCGCCTCGACATCCTCGTAGAACGCCACGCGTCCCTCCTCGAGCACCAGGGCCGCGTCGCAGAAGCTGCGCACGGTCTGCATGGCGTGGCTGACCATGATCACGTCCGAGCTTTGCAGCCGGGCCGCGAACACGTCGCTGCACTTGCGCCGGAACCGCGCGTCGCCGACGGCGGTGATCTCGTCCACCAGGTAGACGTCGAAGCCGAGCCCCATCGACACGCCGAAGGCGAGGCGCGCGCGCATCCCCGCGGAATACCTGGACATTTTCTCATACATGTAGGGGCCGAGCTCGGCGAAGCCGTCGACGAAGGCGAGCAGCGCCTCCTCGTTCACGCCGTAGATGCGGGCGACGAAGCGCACGTTCTGCGCCCCGGTCATCGCGCTGTGGAAGCTGCCCGAGAAACCCAGCGGGAAAGACACCGAGCAGTCCCGGATCACCCGCCCGCGGTCGGGTTTCATGGTCCCGGCGATGATCTGCAGCAGGGTCGTCTTGCCGGCGCCGTTGCGCCCCAGGAGCGCCAGCGAGCGGCCGCGCGGGATGGTCATCGTCAGGTCCTTGACGATCCACCGGCGCCCGCCGGTCTTCAGGCGGAAGGACTTGCTCACGTTCTCGAGCCGGATCATGGCGACGCCACCTCCCGCCGCATCCGGCGCAGCAGCAGAAGACCCACGAGCAGCAGCCCGAGGCCGAGCGTCGCCGGGAAGACCAGGGCCGCGTTCTGCGCCAGGTAGACCGGGTAGATTCCCTGCCGAAGCGCCGCGATCACGTGGATCAGCGGGTTCCAGGCCAGCGCCTGCTGCACGCTCCAGGGCATGTCCTCCGGCAGGAAGATGACGCCCGAGATCAGGAACAGCGGCCGCGTCAGGATGCCGAACACCCGCTGCCAGATCGGCGCGACGACGAAGAGCACCGCGTTGCACGACCCCACGCCCGCGGCGAGCAGGGTCGCGGCGCCGAACGCGGCCGCGATGCGGGGTTGGTCGATGCGCACCGGCTCCTCCGTCAGCAGGAACGCGCCGCCGAGCACGATGAACGCCACCGCGATATTGGTCAGCGCCTGCAGGATCACGCGGGCGAGGATGGCGTCGTAAGGGTTAACGTTCGGAAAACGCAGCAGCGGCTTGTTGGCCAGGATCGCCTGCGCGGTGCTGTCCGCGGTCGAGCGGAAGAAGGCGAAGCCGATATAGCCCGTCGCGAAGAAGGTGATGAAGCTGCCCCCGAGCGGCGGGTGATGCGCGATGGCGGAGAACACGAGCGCGAGCATGGCGACCATGCCCACCGGCTCGGCCACCGCCCAGGCGTAGCCGCCGGCCGAGCGCCCGTAGCGCGTCGACATCTCGCGCCGCAGAAGCGCGCCGACGACCCGCAGGTGCGCCGCGACCGGGGATTGCGCCGCCGCCCTCATGCCCCGCGGCCCGTCAGCGCGGCAAGGAGGAACCCCGTCCGCGAGGGGCGGCGCAGGGGCGGCGGCGGCCCGCCATCGGCGAGGCGGCGCAGCGCCTCGCCCGCATCGAAGAATGAGACGGGACGGTCGCCGCCCGGCTCGAACCACGTGCAGTGGTCGAGATAGGCGGCGGCCAGCACGGCGGCGAGGGTGGCGGGGCGCCCGGGCCTCTCGAAGCGGTCGTCGGTCAGGCCGCGCCCGGCATAGAAGCCCGGCGCGTGGCAGGTGACGGGGACGCCATGGACCAGCGCCTCCAGCCCGATCAGGCTGTTGGCGACATGGAGGCGGGCGGCGCCCTGGAAGACGCTCGCGGGCGCGGCAGCGGCGGGCAGGAACCCCAGCCGCCCCTCGCGCAGCGCAGATGCGATCCGCCGGCTTCGGCGCGCGGCGTGCAGCAACACGGCGGGCGTGAGGTGCCCCGTCGGCGCGGCGGGGTGGGAACGGATCAGGACCGGCGCGTCCGGGTGCTCGGCCAGCACGGTGCGCAACATGCGCAGGAAGAACGGCCGACCGGCGCCGCCGAGCGCCGCATCTCCGGGCGCCTGGTCGGCGAGGATCACCGCGCCGCGCGGGATCCGCGGCTGCGGCCCGCCGGGCAGCAGGTACTTGCTCAGCCGCAGCCGGCGCATCGCCTCGGCCACCTGCCCGCCGTCGCGTTTCGACCGTCGGTCCTGCATCCGAAGGTCTATCAGCCGATCCAGCCGTCCGGGGCGCGCGGGATCGCCGTGCCAGCCCTCGGGATCGACCGCCAGCCCGACCGTAAGCGCGTGTCGGCCCGGTTCGACCGAGCGCAGGAAGGCGTCCTCGACATGCAGCAGCCCCGCGCGGGCCCTCCGGGCGACGGAGAGCGTCGTGAGTCGGCCCCTGCCCCACACGGCGACATGGGACGCTCCACCAGCGCCAAGCAGCGCAGGCGTCGCCTCAAGCCCCGTGGCGGCCTCGATCCGGCGGCGCATGCCCCACAGGTCGCGATTGCACAGCGCGACGCGTCCATCGCCCTCCGCCGCAAGCGCCCGATGGGTCCAGTTCTGCGAACCTTCCAGCATGGCTATGCTGCATCGCAACATTGAAAATGCTGCGCAGCATTTTCAGTTCGGCGCCATCGCGGGCGCCGATGCCAGCCCCAGTGTCCATCGCGTTTCATCGCGCGGGATCCGTCCTTCCGGACCCTCCTGGCCCGTCAGGACGACCCTAGCCGCCGCCGGTTAACGAACCGTCACCGCGAAAGAATGGAACAGATGGAATCCAGTTCCTCGAGGCTCCCATAGCGGAGGCGAACCTCCCCGGCGCCGTCGTTGCGATGCTCGATCGCCACTTTCACACCCGTCGCCGCGGCGAGGTCCGCCTCCAGCGCGCGGGTATCGGCGTCTTTCTCGGGCTTCTTCGGCTTCTTCGGCGTATTCGCCTCGACCTTCTGCGCCCGGGCGAGCGCCTCGGTCTGGCGCACCGAAAGGCCGCGGGCGATGACCTGCTCGGCAAGCGCCGCGGGATCGGGCGAGGTGATCAGCGCGCGCGCATGCCCGGCGCTGAGCCGCCCTGCCCGCAGGTGCTCCACCACCGACTCCGGCAGGGTCAGCAGGCGCAGCGCGTTGGCGATGTGGCTGCGGGACTTGCCCATGGCCTCGGCCAGCTTCTCCTGCGTGTGGCCGAACTTGTCCATCAGCTGGCGGTAGCCCAGCGCCTCTTCCACCGGGTTGAGGTCCGCGCGCTGGATGTTCTCGATGATCGCGACTTCCAGAGCCTCGTCATCGGACAGCTCACGCACCACGATGGGCAGCTCGTGCAACTGCGCCCGCTGGGCCGCGCGCCAGCGCCGCTCACCGGCCACGATCTGCCAGCCGCCTTCCTTCTTCGGATCCGTGCGCACGACCAGGGGCTGAATCACGCCCTTCTCGCGGATCGAGGCGGCGAGCTCGGCCAGGTCTTCCTCGCGGAAATCACGGCGCGGCTGGTCCGGGTTCGCGCGGATCATCTCGATCGGCGCGGTCTGCACGGCGGCGCCGCCGCCCGCCTTCTCGGCCTCGGCCGGCGCGGAATCGTCCCCGATCAGGGCCGACAGGCCGCGGCCCAGCCCCCTCTGCTGCGGTTTGCGCGTCATTCTCGGACTGCTCCCGTCTCTCAGGCGGCGCGATCTGCGTCGGCGCGCGCCAGCATTTCCCGGGCCAACGCGCGATAGGCGAGGCTTCCGGCGGAATTCGAATCGTAGACCGTGGCCGGCATCGCGTAGGACGCCGCCTCGGACAGGCGCACATTGCGCGGGATAACGGTGTTGTAGACCACGTCCCCGAGATTGCTGCGCACGTCCTTGGCCACCATGTGGCTCAGGTTGTTGCGGCGGTCGAACATGGTCAACACCACGCCGTCGATCTCCAGCTCCGGGTTCAGCACCCGGCGGATCTCTTTCACCGTCTTCAGCAGCTGGCTCAGCCCCTCCAGCGCGAAGAACTCGCACTGCAGCGGCACCAGGACGGCGTCCGCCGCGGCCATCGCGTTGACCGTCAGCAAGTTCAGCGAGGGCGGGCAGTCGATCACCACGTGATCATAGCCCTCCAGCCCCGAGGACAGCGCCCGCATCAGGCGCTTCGCGCGGTCCGGATCGTCGACCAGCGCCACGTCGACCGAGGCGAGATCGCCCGTCGCCGCGACGATATCCAGCCGCTCGATCTGGCTGTTGCGGGTGACGTCGCCGACGGCGGCGCCTTCGACCAGCAGGTCATAGGAGGTCGAATCGCGGTCCGCGACATCGATCCCGAGGCCGGTGCTGGCATTTCCCTGGGGGTCCAGGTCGATCAGGAGGACGGATTTGCCGTTTTCGACCAGCGCCGCGGCCAGGTTGATGGCGGTGGTGGTCTTGCCCACCCCGCCCTTCTGGTTCGCGACGGCCAGGATACGGCGCCTCACAGGCCCCTCAGCGCGTTTCTCCGACACGGGAAAACTCCGAGATTTCGAGGATGCAGCCGGCCGGGTCCGACATGCTCGGGTGGCGACGACATTCAATATGCCAAGTTGCGCGGGCTTCGGTCAATTCGCTTTCCGCCGCTGCGCCCTTTGGAAACAAAAGCGTGGCATTCGGGCCGGCCAACGGGGCAGCGAATGCCAGCAGTTTGTCGAGCGAGGCGAGCGCCCGGGCCGAAATGACGTCCTGGGGCGGCAGTTCCGCCGCTTCGATCCGCTTCCGCTCGATGCGGATCTTCAGCCCCATCTCCTGCGCGGCGGTCTGCAGGAACACCGTCTTGCGGGTATCGCTCTCGACCAGGGTCAGCGCCATGTCCGGGGCCTCATCCGCCGCGAACGCACCGATCACGAGGCCCGGAAACCCGCCGCCAGCGCCCAGATCGGCCCATTCCCCGCAGATCTCGGGCTTCAGACGCCAGATCTGGGCCGAATCGAGGATATGGCGGGTCCAGATCTCCGGGATCGTGGATCTGGCGATCAGGTTGATCTTCGGCGTCCACTTGGCGGTGAGGGCGGCGAGGATCTCCAGCCGCTCGCGTGTTTCACGTGAAACATCGAGCCGTGCGAGCGCGTCGGTCACGAGGCGGCCCTTTCCCGTTTGCGCAGATGCGCCGCCAGCAGGGTCAGCGCAGCCGGGGTCATGCCCTCGATCCGCCCGGCCGCGGCCAGGGTGTCCGGGCGCACGCGGCGAAGCTTGTCATGGAGCTCCCGCGACAGGCCCGGGATCTCGGACGCGTCCACCAGGTCGCCGATCGGGAGCGCCTCGTCGCGGCGCATAGCGTCGACATCGGCCTTCTGGCGCGCGACATAGTCCGCATACATGGCGTCGATCTCGATCTGCCGCGCGATTTCCGGCGTGATTCCAGCGGCTTCGGGATAGAGCGGCAGCAGCCCGGCGATATCGACATCCGGGAACGCCAGCATCTCCAGCCCCGTGCGGCGCACACCGTCCAGATTCACGGACAGCCCCGCAGACCGCGCCTGCGTCGGCGTCACGGTGTGAGCGGTCAGGACGCCCTGCCCCGCCGCCAGCGCCTCTTTGCGGGCCTCCCAGGCCGCTTTCCGGCCCTCCCCGATGCAGCCGATCGCAAGGCCCAGGTCGGTCAGCCGCTGGTCGGCATTGTCCGCGCGCAGCGCCAGCCGGAACTCGGCGCGGGAGGTGAACATCCGGTACGGTTCGGTCACGCCGCGCAGCACCAGGTCGTCGATCATCACCCCGATATAGGCGTCGGCGCGCCCGAGGATGACGTCTTCGCCGCCCGTGGCCCGTCGCGCGGCGTTCAGACCCGCCATCAGCCCCTGCGCCGCGGCCTCCTCGTACCCCGTGGTGCCGTTGATCTGGCCGGCAAGGAACAGGCCCGGAACCGCGCGCAGCTCCAGCGTCCGCCGCAGCTCTCGCGGGTCCACGTAGTCGTACTCGATGGCGTAGCCGGGCTGCAGGATCTCCGCCGCCTCAAGGCCAGGGATCGAGCGGACATAGGCCTCCTGCACCTCGACGGGAAGCGAGGTCGAAATCCCGTTCGGATACACCTGGTCCGAGGTAAGTCCCTCTGGCTCAAGGAAAATCTGGTGCGAGTCCTTGTCCGCGAACCGCACGATCTTGTCCTCGATCGACGGGCAATAGCGCGGGCCGACGCCCTCGATCCGGCCCGCATACATGGCGGATCGGTGGAGGTTCTCGCGGATGATCTCGTGCGTGCGCTCGGTGGTCCGGGTGATGTGACACGGGACCTGGCGCGCCTCCGTGGCGCGGGTCGCGGTCGAGAAGAACACCGGATCCTCGTCCCCCGGCTGCGTCGCCAGGGCGCTGAAATCGATGCTCCGCTTGTGGAGCCGCGGCGGCGTGCCGGTTTTCAGCCGTCCCAGCGCCAGCGCGAAGCTGTCGAGCCGCTCGGCCAGGCGGTCCGAGGGCCGGTCGCCCATGCGGCCGCCGCGCAGGGTCTGGTCCCCGATATGGATGACGCCCCGCAGGAAGGTGCCCGTGGTCAGGATCACCGAGGGCGCGCGCAGCGTCACGCCGTCATGCGTGACCACCCCTCGCACTTCCCCGGCCTCGACCACCAGGTCCGTGACCTCGGCCTGGATAACCTCGAGGCCCTCGGTGCCGGCGATCTCCGCCTGCATCGCGATCTTGTACAGCGCGCGGTCGGTCTGGGCCCGCGGACCCTGCACCGCGGGGCCTTTTCGGCGGTTCAGAAGGCGGAACTGGATGCCCGCCCGGTCCGCCATCCGGCCCATCACGCCGTCCAGGGCGTCGATTTCACGGACAATATGGCCCTTCCCGAGCCCTCCGACCGCCGGATTGCACGACATTTCGCCGATCTTGGCCGCTTCCTGGGTGATCAACGCGGTGCGCACGCCCATTCGGGCGGCCGCGCAGGCCGCTTCGGCGCCGGCATGGCCGCCGCCGATTACGATCACGTCGAACTGGGTCTCCGTCCGGTGTTTCACGTGAAACACTCCCCTCATTTCCCGAGGCAGAAGGTAGAGAAGATATCGTCCAGAACCCGCTCCGCATCAACCCGGCCGATCAACGCTTCCAATCGGTGAGTCGCCGCCCGCAGGTCCTCTGCAGCGATATCCAACGCATCCTCCCCCCGAGACAAGGCCCCAACCGCCTTTTCCAGGTGAGTGTGGGCCGCGCGAACCGCCTCGACATGGCGCGCGCGGGTCAGGGCCGAGGCGCCGGCGACGCGGGTCTGGAGCTCCGCCCCGATCCGGTCGAGCAGCGCGGACACCCCCTGCCCCGTCCGGGCCGAGAGCGCATCGGGGCCGGTCGCGCCGGTCTCATCCGCCCGGCTCCGGAGGATCACGTCTCCGTCCCGCAGCAAGCCCCGATCCGCATCGCCCCAGGGGTCGAGCAGGACCCGGATATCCGCCGCTTCCGCCCGCTTGCGGGCGCGATCCACGCCGATCGCTTCCACCGGGTCGGCGGTGTCGCGCAAGCCGGCGGTGTCGAGAACGGTGACAGCGAGGCCGTCGATATCCATCGCCACCTCGATCACGTCGCGGGTGGTGCCCGCGATCTCCGAGGTGATCGCCGCTTCGCGCCCCGCAAGAGCGTTCAGAAGCGTCGATTTTCCCGCGTTCGGCGGCCCGATCAGCGCCACTTCGAACCCGTCGCGCACCCGTTCCGCCGCCCGCGCGCCCTTCAAGGCCGTTTCGAGCGAGCCGATGACGCCGGATACCAGCCCCTGCACCTCGGGTCCCACGTCCTCGGGGACCTCCTCGTCCGCGAAATCGATCACCGCCTCGACCAGCGCCCGGGCGCGGATCAGGTCGCGGCGCCAGGTCTCGACATCCCGGGTCAACCCGCCGCCCATCTGCGCCAGGGCCTGGCGGCGCTGCGCGTCGGTCTCGGAGGCGACGAGGTCCGCAAGCCCCTCGACCTCCGACAGGTCCATCCGTCCCGCTTCCATCGCGCGGCGGGTGAACTCGCCCGGTTCGGCCAGGCGCAGACCCTGCGCCGAGAGCGCCGACTGGATCGCCGACACCACGGCGCGGCCGCCATGGCACTGGATCTCGGCCGAGGCTTCGCCGGTGAAGCTCGCGCCATCCTCGAACCGGATCACCAGCGCCTCGTCCAGCACGGCGCCGTCGGCATCCCGCAACCGGCGCAGGCCCGTCTTCCGCGGCGCCGGGAGCGTGCCGCACAGGGCCGCCAGCGCCGCGTCGGCGCCCGGGCCCGAAATGCGGATCACCGCGACGGCGGAGACGCCCGGCGCGGTGGCGGGGGCGTAGATCGTGTCGGTCATCGCGTCCTCCTCGAACGCTGGTCCCTGGAACGCAAAAGGCCCGGGCGCATGGCCCGGGCCCCTGCCCTGCATGGCCCGTGCGGCCTCAGGTGTTCATCGAATCGAAGAAATCGCCGTTGGTCTTGGTCTGCTTCAGCTTGCCGATCAGGAAGTCGATCGCATCCGCCGGTCCCATCGGGTTGAGGATGCGGCGCAGCACGAAGATCTTCGCCAGCTCGTTCTTCTCGACCAGCAGGTCCTCTTTCCGGGTGCCGGATTTGAGGATGTCGATGGCCGGGAACACGCGCTTGTCGGCGACCTTGCGGTCCAGCACGATCTCGGAGTTGCCGGTGCCCTTGAACTCCTCGAAGATCACCTCGTCCATGCGCGAGCCGGTGTCGATCAGCGCGGTGGCGATGATCGACAGGGACCCGCCCTCCTCGATGTTGCGCGCGGCGCCGAAGAACCGCTTGGGCCGCTGCAGCGCGTTGGCGTCGACGCCGCCGGTCAGCACCTTGCCCGACGAGGGGACCACGGTGTTGTAGGCGCGCCCGAGGCGGGTGATCGAGTCGAGCAGGATCACCACGTCGCGGCCGTGTTCGACCAGGCGCTTGGCCTTCTCGATCACCATCTCGGACACCGCCACGTGGCGGGTCGCCGGTTCGTCGAAGGTCGAGGCCACGACCTCGCCCTTCACCGAGCGCTGCATGTCCGTGACCTCCTCCGGGCGCTCATCGATCAGCAGAACGATGAGGTAGCACTCGGGGTGGTTCTCCTCGATGGAGCGCGCAATGTTCTGAAGAAGCACGGTTTTACCCGTGCGGGGCGGCGCCACGATCAGGGCGCGCTGGCCCTTGCCGATGGGGGCCACCAGGTCGATCACGCGGGCCGACTTGTCCTTGATGGTGGGATCCTCGATCTCCATCTTCAGGCGCTGGTCGGGATAGAGCGGCGTGAGGTTGTCGAAGTGGACCTTGTGCCGGGCCGCCTCGGGGTCATCGAAGTTCAGCACCGCCAGCTTCACCAGGGCGAAGTAGCGCTCGCCCTCTTTCGGCGCGCGGATCACGCCTTCGACGGTGTCGCCTGTGCGCAGCGAGTGTTTGCGGATCTGCTGGGGGGAGACGTAGATGTCGTCCGGCCCCGGCAGGTAGTTGGATTCGGGCGAGCGCAGGAAGCCGAAGCCGTCCTGGAGCACTTCGAGCACGCCGCCGCCCGAGATTTCGACGTCGCGATCCGCCAGTTCCTTGAGAACGGCGAACATCATGTCCTGCCGGCGCAGCGCGGTGGCGCCCTCGATCTCAAGCTCTTCGGCGAAGGTGAGCAGCTCCGACGGCGATTTCGCCTTCAGCTCGGAGAGCTTCAGTTCCTGGTTGTCCATGCGGAATGCATAACCCGTCTGGGCCTGAACAGGGCGAGAGCGCGTGATCAGGCGGAGGTGGGGGGAATTGGAAACCGCACGAAGACAGAAGCGCCCGAACGGGCCGCGCGGTGGCAAGGACCATGCGGCGCCGGGGCGGGTTTGTCAAATAATTGTCGCTCAGAAGGGTTTCAGAACCGCCAGCGGCACGATCACCAGCATCAGCAGCGTCGGCATCTCGTTCCACATCCGGTACGAACGACCAGAACGCGTGTTGGCATCCGCCGCGAAGTCCTTGGTGAACTTCGCCAGCTTGTGGTGGAACCAGGTCATCGCCGAAATCAGCACCAGCTTGATCTGCAGCCAGTGATTGTCGACCAGGTAGTCCCAGCCCAGCGACCACAGCATCAGAAGCCCGAACACCCAGGTCACGATGGACGACGGATTAGTTATATATTTCAATAACTTATGTTCCATGACCTTGAAGGTCTCGGACATCTCCGACCCCGGCGTCGCGCGCTCGGCATGGTACACGAACAGGCGGGGCAGATAGAACAGCCCCGCCATCCACGTGATCACGGCCATGATATGGATGGCCTTCAGGACATCGTGCCAGTCGCGCAGAAAGTCCTGCATCAGGCTCACCCCCGGATCGTGTTCAGCAGAAGCTCGACATTCTTCGGATCGGCGTCCGGGGTGATCCCGTGGCCGAGGTTGAAGATGAAGGGCCCGCCCGAGAAGCCGTCGACGATCTTCCGGGTTTCGTTCACCAGGAAGTCGCCGCCGATCACCATGGCGAGCGGGTCGAGGTTGCCCTGCACGCAGAGCTTCGGTTGCAGCCGCTCCGCCGCCCAGGCGGGGTTCACGGAGCTGTCGAGCGCCACGGCGGACACGCCGGTGGCCTCCGCGAAGGCCTCGTAGCCGGTCCCTGCCCCGCGCGGGAAGCCGATGATCGGCAGATGCGGCCAGCGGGCGCGCAGCGCCTCGACGATCTGGCGGTTCGGCGCGATGCAGTAACGTTCATAGTCCGACCAGTTTAGCGAACCGGCCCAGCTGTCGAAGATCTTCACCACCTCGGCGCCCGCTTCGACCTGTTTCTCGAGGTAGGCGATGGTCGCCTCGGTCACGCGCTCGATCAGGCGGCCGAACGCGTCGGGCCGCTCGGCGATCATGCGCCGCGCGGGCTCCTGGCTCGGGGTGCCGCGCCCGGCGACCATGTAGGTCGCCACGGTCCAGGGCGCCCCGGCGAAGCCGATCAGCGTCGTTTCCTTCGGCAGCGCCTCGGAGAGGCCCTTCACCGTCTCATAGACGGGGCTGAGCGTGTCGTGGATGCCCTCGACCGGCGCCAGCCCGTCGACCCCGGCCTCGTCCGTGATGGTGGACAGGCGCGGGCCCTCGCCCTGGACGAATTTCAGATCGCAGCCGAGCGCCTGGGGCACCAGCAGGATGTCCGCGAACAGGATCGCCGCGTCGAAGCCGAAGCGGCGGATCGGCTGCAGCGTGACCTCGATGGCGAGTTCGGGGTTGTAGCAGAGGTCGAGGAAGCTCCCCGCCTGTTCCCGGGTCGCCCGGTACTCCGGCAGGTAGCGGCCGGCTTGCCGCATAAGCCAGACGGGGGGCGTGGGCAGGGTCTCTCCGGCGAGCGCGCGGAGCAGGAGCTTCGTGTCAGTCATGTCGTTTCCAGCGAGGGGAGATCGGATTTCCGATTGGTTGTGGAGGTTGTAGGTATCCCGGGTCAACGGGGATTACCGTCGCTTCACCCGTCATCCACGCAGTTATCCACAGAAGGAATCGGCGGCCGGAGAAGCGTTTACGTCAAATCCGAGATCTGAAAAGGCAAGATCAGAAATTTTTCTGTTAAAAATCAGTATCTTGCGAATTTTCGCTAAAATGGAGTCTGCGCCGCATTTCCTGAACGAAGCGTTACGGTGAAGGAAGCGTGGATTTGTCCACATATCCCGCGGGCGGCCCTCGGATTCCGTGCACATGTGGAGGACTCGCGGCGCCGATGCTGCGTTTGGGCCACATAACCGCCGAACCGGGCGTTCGGCGCCCAACATCCCCGTTATCCACATGCGCCGGAGCCGTTAGAGTCCCGCCAAAACCATAACGACTATCCCGGGGACCCGCCTTGAACCGCCACGTGCTGCATCTCCTGTCGGACTCGACCGGAGAGACCGCGACCGCCGCCGCGAACGCGGTGCTCAGCCAGTTCGAAAATCCCGACATCACCCTGCGCATGCATGTCTTCGTGCGCAGCGCCGCCGATATCGACGCCGCCGTGAAGGCCATCCGCAAGGAGCCGGGGCCCGTCGTCTACACCCTGCTCGACAGCAAGCTGTCGGACCGGCTGGTGACCGGGGTCGACGACCTCGGGGTCGAGACGATCCCGCTCCTGAACCCGCTGTTCAAGGCGGTGCGCGACCGGCTCGGCGCCCCGCGGCGAAACCGGCCGGGCAAACAGTACCAGATCGACGCGAAATATTTCGGCCGCGTGGCCGCCATCGACTACGCCATGGCGCTCGATGACGGGGCCACCGCGGACCGGCTGAGAAAGGCCGACGTGATCCTGCTCGGCGTCTCGCGCACCTCGAAGACGCCCACCTGCCTCTACCTCGCCGTGCGCGGGGTGAAGGCGGCCAACGTGCCGCTGGTGCCGGGCGCGCCCCTGCCCCCGGGCCTCGACGATGCGCTGGCCGCCGGGGTGCCGGCGGTGGGCCTGACCGCCTCGCCCACGCGCCTCGCGCAGATCCGCACCCAGCGGCTCGAGGTCATCGGCTCCGAGAAGGGCATCGACTACGCCGAGCTTCCGCGCGTGCGCGAGGAGGTGTCCGAGGCGCTGATGACCTTCGAGCGGCTCGGCATCCCCACCATCGACGTCACCCGCCGCAGCATCGAGGAGACCGCCGCCTCGATCATGGCGCTGATGCGCGACGACCTTGACGCGACCGAGCGCGGTGAAAACCCGGAGGGCGCGGCATGAGCATGGGCGACGCGACCGGCGCAGACCCGATCATCCTGGCCAGCGCCTCGAAGGCGCGCGCGGACATGCTGCGCGCCGCGGGCGTCGCCGTCGAAACCCTGCCCGCCCGGGTGGACGAGGACGCGGTGAAGGCCGCGCTGAAGGCCGAGGACGCCGCCCCGCGCGACATCGCCGACGCGCTGGCCGAGCTCAAGGCGCTCAAGATCTCCGCCAAGGCGCCCGGGGCGCTGGTGCTGGGCGCCGACCAGGTGCTGGTCTGCGGCGGCGAGATGTTCGACAAGCCGCGCGACCGGGACGAGGCCGCCGAGCACCTGCGCCGGTTGCAGAACCGCCCGCACGAGCTTCTCTCCGCCGCCGTGATCGCCGAGAACGGCCGCCCGGTCTGGCGTCACGTGGGCCGCGCGCAGCTGGTCATGCGCTCCTTCACGGAGACATTCATCGCGGAGTATCTTGACCGCGCGGGGCCGGACGTGCTGCACAGCGTAGGCGGCTACCATCTCGAAGGCCTCGGCGCGCAGCTGTTCGCACGGGTCCAGGGAGACTACTTCACGGTCCTGGGCCTGCCGCTTCTGGAAGTTCTTGGATACCTGCGCGCAAGGGGGCGCCTGACGGAATGAGCGAGCACAAACGCAAGCCCCTCGCCGGCGTCATCGGCTGGCCCATCGCCCACAGCCGTTCGCCGCAGCTGCACCGGTTCTGGCTGAACCGCAACGGGATCGACGGCGATTACGTCGCCATGGGGGTGGAGCCGCGCGACCTCGAACAGGCGATCCGCGCGCTGCCGCTGCTCGGGTTCCGCGGCGTGAACGTCACCCTGCCCCACAAGGAGGCGGTGCTGAAGCTGGCGACCAAGGTGTCGGACCGCGCCTCGCTGATCGGCGCCGCCAACACCATCACCTTCCGCGAGGACGGGTCGATCTACGCCGACAACACCGACGGCTACGGGTTCCTCGAGAATATCCGCCAGAACGCGCCCGGCTGGCGCGGGGCGGATGGTCCGGCGCTGGTGATCGGCGCCGGGGGCGCGGCGCGCTCGATCATCTCGGCGCTGCTGTCCGACGGCTGCCCCGAGATTCGCCTCGCCAACCGCACCCGCTCGCGGGCCGAGTTCCTGGCCCAGCAATACGGCGCCAAGGTGAAGGTGGTGGACTTCCTGCATCTCGACGACGTGCTGGACGGCGTGGCGACGGTGGTGAACACCTCGTCGCTGGGGATGACCGGGCAGCCGGCGCTGAACCTGTCCCTGAAGCGCGCGCCGAAGACCTGCCTCGTGACCGACATCGTGTACTCCCCGCTGAAAACCCCGCTGCTGGAAGAGGCCGAGAGCCGCCGCCTGCGCTGGGTCGACGGGCTGGGGATGCTGCTCCACCAGGGCCGCCCGGGCTTCGAGGCCTGGTTCGGCAAGCCCGCCGAGGTCGACGAGGAGCTGCGCCGCGCGGTCCTGGAGGGCTGAGCGGATGTTCAAACTGGCGCTGACCGGCTCCATCGGCATGGGCAAATCCACCACCGCCGCGATGTTCGCGGAAGAAGGCGTGCCGGTCTGGGACGCGGACGCCGCCGTCGCGCGCCTCTATGGCCCCGGCGGCGCCGCGGTCCCCGCGGTGGCCGAGATCGCGCCGAACGCGGTGCGCCCCGTGGACGGAACGCTCGCCGTCGACCGCGCCGCCCTGCGCGCCGCCGTCACCGAGGACCCGTCTCTGGTCAAGCTGCTGGAGAAGGTCGTCCACCCGCTGGTGGGCGAGGACCGGGCCGATTTCCTCGCGCAGGCCGAGGCCAATGGCGCGCCCATCGCGCTTTGCGACATCCCGATCCTGTACGAGACCGGCGGCGACAAGGCGTTCGACGGCGTCGCCGTGGTCTCCGCCCCTGCCGATGTGCAGCGCGAACGGGTGCTGGCCCGCCCCGGCATGACCGCCGAGACGCTGGACATGATCCTCTCGCGCCAGACCCCGGACGCCGAGAAGCGGGGGCGCGCGGATTGGGTCATCGACACCGGCCAGGGCCTGGAGGCGGCGCGCGATCAGGTCCGCGCCGTGCTGGACGAGATCCGCGAAAGGACCGCCTGATGCGTGAAATCGTGATGGATACGGAGACCACCGGCTTCGACCCGTTCGGCGCCCATCCCGACCGGATCGTCGAGATCGGCGGGGTCGAGCTGTGGAACCACCTGCCCACCGGCAAGACCTATCACCAGTACATCAACCCCGAGCGCGACATGCCCGCCGAGGCCTTCGGCGTGCACGGGCTGTCCGAGGAGTTCCTCTCGGACAAGCCGGTGTTCCGGGAGATCGCGCAGGATTTCATCGATTTCGTCGGGGACGCCAAGCTGGTGATCCACAACGCGAAATTCGACATGAAGTTCCTGAATGCGGAGTTCGGCTGGCTCAACCTGCCGCCCCTGCCGATGGAGCAGGCGATCGACACGCTGGCCATCGCCAAGAAGAAATTCCCCGGCGCGCAGGCCACGCTGGACGCGCTGTGCCGCCGCTTCGGGATCGACAACTCGGCCCGCACGCTGCACGGCGCGCTGCTGGATTCCGAGATCCTGGCCGAGGTGTATCTCGAGCTGATCGGCGGCAAGCAGCCCGATTTCGTGCTGGATGCCGGGGGCGGCGCCAAGGGGGGCGGGGCGGTCGGCGCCTCGGCCGACTGGACCCCGCCGCCGCGCCCGCGCCCGCGCCGGTCCCTGCTGACCGAGGCGGAGGCCGAGGCCCATGCCGCCTTCGTCGAGAAGCTCGGCGATGCGGCGCTGTGGAAAAAGACCGGCTGAGCGCCCCGCCGCGGGCCCGCCGGGCCGTGTGATCACAAGCGCCGCGCCGCGGGGCGAGTCCCTGCCCCGCCCCGGCGCGCGGGACCCGGGCACGAAAAACGCCCGCCGGATCCCCTCCGGCGGGCGTCTTGTTTCCTGCGATCTGCGGCCGGATCAGTTGGCGACGGGCTGGCCCTGGGCCTGGCCCGCGGCCTGGCGCTTGGCCAGTTCGGCGCGGTAGATCTGCATGAAGTCGATGATGTCCAGCATCAGCGGCGGGAAGCCGCCGTCGCGGGTCACGTCGGCCACCACGCGGCGGGCGAACGGGAACAGCTGGCGCGGGCACTCGGTCAGCAGGATCGGGTGCAGCAGCTCCTGCGGGGCGCCTTCCACCTGGAACACGCCGGCATATTCGAGCTCCACCAGGAACAGCGGGCCGGAGGGCGCCGAGGCGTTGGCGTTGACCTTGAGGATCACCTCGAAGCGGTTCTCGCCGGCCGGCTTGGCGTCGAGGTTCACGCCCACCTTGATCTCCGGCTTCTCGCCCGGGTTGGCCTGCCGCTGGGCCGCGGCGTTCTCGAACGAAAGATCCCGGATGTACTGGGAGATGATGTTGATCTTCGGCGCCACCGGGGCGGCGTTCGCGTCGGCCATGGGTCCTGCTCCATATATGCAATGGGCGAATGCGTCGGCATCGGGCTAGCACGCCCGGCCCGGCCCCGCAATGCGCCCCGCCCGCGGCGGGCGGGCGCGGCGGGCCGGGAAACCGGGGAAAACCGCGGCGCGGGGGCGGGAAACCGCCCGGTCCGCGCCGCCGCGGCTTATTCCGGCGGGCGGGTCCAGCCGCTGGGCTTCGATCCGGGCGGCGGGGGGACCTCTTCCCACTCGGCGTCCTGGATGTCGGCGCCCTGGTCATGGGCGGGGTTGTGCGGCCCCTCGGGCGGGCGCGTGGCGCGGCCCTCGGGGCGCGGGCCGGGCCCGAACCCGCCGCCGAAGCCCTGCATGTGCACGCTTCCCTGCATCTGCACCCGCTTGCCCACGGTCTTCATCAGCCACAGCCGCACGGGCGGCAGCAGCAGCGCGAAGCCGACCGCGTCGGTGAAGAAGCCCGGCGTCAGCAGCAGCACGCCCGACACCAGGATCATCGCGCCATGGGCCAGCGCCTTGCCCGGGTCGCCCTGCCCCGACAGGCTCCGCTGCAGGTCCTGCATCGCCCAGGCGCCCTGCCCGCGCAGCATCGCGGTCCCGATCACCGCCGTCAGGATCACGATCCCGATGGTCGGCCACAGCCCCAGCGCGCCCCCCACCTCGATGAACAGCGCGATCTCGATGATCGGCACGATGACGAGCAGCAGGAACAACGGCATATCGGCAGGACTCCCTATCCTTTTGCGCCCGGCTTTTGCGTACGGGGCGCGGCGACGCGGGGCCTGCGCATGGACGAGGCCCCGTCGCCCTCCTACATAGCGATCCAAAGGCGGCCTCGCCATTCGCGTCCGCCAACCTTATCATCTCGCTCCGGGGGCATC
Source organism: Rhodovulum sp. DZ06 (assembly GCF_050586345.1). Lineage (NCBI taxonomy): Bacteria > Pseudomonadati > Pseudomonadota > Alphaproteobacteria > Rhodobacterales > Paracoccaceae > Rhodovulum > Rhodovulum sp. DZ06. The sequence goes on along the minus strand of NZ_JBOCEF010000024.1, from coordinate 26,032 downwards.
CCATCCTGCCCGAGTCCCCCCGCCCGGAGCGCTGTCGGAGCCCGCGAATGATGATCGAACTTGTTCTTCTCGCCGCCATCGCCATCTTCGTGTTCGCCAAGCTGAAGAACACGCTGGGCACGCGGACCGGCTTCGAAGACCCCACCCGGATCGATCCGGCGGCCGAAAAGGCGCGCGGGCGGCCCGATTTCGTGGTCGTGGATGGCGGCCAGAAACCGAGCGCCGAGCCCGAGCCGGTCGAGGACATCCCCGGCGTCGACGCCGACAGCGCCGCCGCCCTGCGCCGCATGGCGATGGCCGAGCCGGGCTTCTCGCCGCGCGAATTCCTGGGCGGCGCCCGGCAGGCCTATGAGTGGATCCTCATGGCCTATGAGAACGGCGACAAGAAGACCCTGCGCCCGCTCCTCGCCGATGACGTTTACGAGAGCTTCGCCGCCGCCATCGACGCGCGCAAGGCCGAGGGCCTGACCGTCGAGGCCCGCTTCGTCGGCATCAAGGACGCGCGCATCTTCTCGGCCATCTTCACCGAGGAGACCGGCGACGCGGATATCGAGATCCGCTTCACCGGCGAGCTGGTCAGCGTCGTGCGCAACGTGAACCACGAGATCGTCGAGGGCGACCCGACCGAGGTGCGCCGCCAGACCGACCTGTGGACCTTCACCCGCCGCATGGGGTCCTCGGACCCGAACTGGATCCTGACCGCCACCGGCGGCTGAGGCCGCCCCGTGGCCCGGCCAGACCAGAACGGCCGCCGCGCCGCGCTGCGCCTGATCGCCGCTGCGGGGCTGGTGGCCGGATGCGGCCCCGCCGTCGCGGTCGGCCAAGGCGCCCCCATGAAGACGCTTCCCTTCTCCGCGCTGGACGGCTGGCGCGACGATGACCACCAGGCGGGCCTGCGGGCCTTCCTCGCCGGGTGCGGATCCGTCCGCCCCGGCCTTGGCGTGACGGAACGGGACTGGGCGCAGGCCTGCGCCGGCGGCGCGGATGCGGCCGCGACCTCCCGCGCCGCGGCGCGCGCCTTCCTCGAGACCCGCTTCGCCCCCGTGGCGCTGTCGGGCGCGCCGCTCTTCACCGGCTATTACGAGCCGGAGATCGACGCCGCCCTCGCTCCCGACGACCGCTTCCGCTTCCCCCTCCACGCCCTGCCCGGCGGCCCTGCCCCGAGCCGGGCCGAGATCGCCGCCGGCGCGCTGGATGGCGCGGGGCTGGAGATCGCCTGGCTCGACGACGCGGCCGAGCACTATTTCCTCCACATCCAGGGTTCGGGCCGGTTGCGCCTGCCCGGCGGGCGCCGCCTGCGGGTCCGCTATGCCGGGCGCAACGGGCGCGATTACGTCTCGATCGGCAAGATCGCGCGGGACGAGGGGCTGATCCCCCGCAGCCAGCTGACCGCGGAAGGCATGAAGACCTGGATGCGCGCCAATCCCGGGGCCGCGCGCCGCCTGACCGACCGCAACCCGTCCTACATCTTCTTCCAGCTGGCGCCCGAGCTCGAGCACGCGCCCGGCCCGGTCGGCGCGCTCGGCGTGCCGCTGACGCCGCTGCGCTCGGCCGCCGTGGACCCGGCGCATGTGCCCCTCGGCGCGCCCGTCTGGATCGAGACGCAGGCGAGTTTCGGCCCCATTCGCCGCCTCTTCGCCGCCCAGGACGTCGGATCGGCGATCAAGGGCCCCCAGCGCGCCGACCTGTTCTTCGGCGGCGGCGCCGATGCGGGCCGCGTGGCCGGGGAAATGGCGGGGGCCGGGCGGATGGTGCTGCTGCTCCCGCGCACCGCGCTGCGCCGCCTCGGCCTGGAGGGCTGAGCCATGGCGCGGCGCAAGTCCCGCGGCCTGACCGAGGCCGACCGCGAGGTATGGGCGTTGGTGGCGAAGACCGTCACCCGCGCCGCGCCGCGCGCGCCCTCGGCCCCCGGGCGCACCCCGCCGCCCGCCGCGCCCGCGCCGGGGGGCGAGCGCGCGCATCCCGTCTCGGCCCCCGACGTGCGCCCCCAGGCCGCCGCCGCCCGCGCCGTGCGCCCCGAGGGGCGCGCGCGGCCCGGCTGGGCGCTGGACAGCGCGCCGGACATTCTTGACGGGCTCGACCCGGCGCGGGGCCTCGACGGGCGCACCGCGACGCGGGTGAAACGCGGCAAGCGCAGCCCGCAGGCAAGGATCGACCTGCACGGGATGACCGCCGACCGGGCGCATTCGGCGCTCGCCGCCTTCATCCGCCGCAGCCATGGGCAGGGGCTGCGTTTCGTGCTTGTGATCACGGGCAAGGGCGGGCGCAGGCGGGCGCCCGAGGACGCCCACTGGCTGCCCGAGGGACGGGGCGTGCTGCGCCACGCGGCGCCGCGCTGGCTGCGCGAACCGGCGCTGGCGCGCTTCGTGACCGGCGTTTACCCGGCCCATATCACCCATGGCGGAGAGGGGGCGTTCTACGTCCAGCTCTCGAAGAACCGCTGAGGCGCGCAACCGGCGTCCGCCGCTGATTATTCCAACGTTTCCAAAGCGAAACGGCCGCCCGGGGCAGGGCGGCCGTCAGCGGTCGTCAGTGTCCGACATTGGCGAATCAACTGGCGCCTGACATCAGCTTCACGCCTCAACGCAGCCCGAGCACGTCGATCATCTCGTATTCGCCCGGCTTCTGGGACTGGCCCCAGATCGCGGCCTTCACCGCGCCGCGGGCGAAGATCCCGCGGTCGGTGGCGATGTGCTTGAGGGTGATGCGCTCGCCCTCGGCCGCGAAGATCACCTCGTGCTCGCCCACCACGTCGCCGCCGCGCAGCGCCGCGAAGCCGATCCGGCCCTTGTCGCGCGCGCCGGTGATCCCGTCGCGGCCGCTGTCGCGCATCTCCTCGAGGCTCACGCCCCGGCCCTCCGCCGCCGCTTCGCCCAGCATCAGCGCGGTCCCCGAGGGCGCGTCGACCTTGCGGTTGTGGTGCATCTCGACGATCTCCACGTCCCAGTCGGCGTCGAGCGCGGCGGCGACCTTTTTCGTCATCTGGGTCAGCAGGTTGACCCCCAGCGACATGTTCCCGGCGCGCACGATCACCGCGTGGCGGGCGGCGGCGGCGAGGTGGTCGAGGTCCTCCTTCTCGAACCCCGTGGTGCCGATCACGTGGACGCAGCGGGCCTGCGCGGCCAGCGTCGCATGGGCCAGCGTCGCGGCGGGCGAGGTGAAATCGAGGATCGCGCGCGAGCGGGCGGCGGGCTCGAGCATGTCGTCCTCGACCAGCACGCCCGTGGGGGCGCCGCCCAGGATCTCGGCCACGTCCTTGCCGACCCATTCGGAGCCCGGGCGCTCGGTCGCGCCCACGAGCCGGGTGTCGGGATTGTCGATCACGGCCTTCATCAGCATCCGGCCCATGCGGCCGGAGCAGCCGGCGACGGTGACGGGAATGGCGGACATGGCGGATCTCCTCGGCGCTTGGGCGAAATTCGGCGCAGACTAGCCCCGCGCGCGGGGCGGGTCCATGGGCCGCGACAGCCGCCCTGCGGGCCGCCGCGCGATCACGAACGAGTGATGGGGCGAAACCTGAAACTTTTCTGTACGCGCCCCGTTCCTACGGGTGCGCAAGGCCCGAGGGTCCTGCGTGCGAGCCGGGCCGCCCTTCTGTCACACAGGCACACCCCCCAAACCCGGGCGGTCCGGTTCGCCCACGATCTTGCAGTTCCCGGCGACGCAGCCCTCCCGGCCCGTCGTCGGGGCGGGCGTGATCCCGTCGAAGCCCCCGGCCGGTGTGTGGCGGTCGGGACGCTCCGGGACAGGCCCAGGGGCGGCGCCTGGGGGCAGGCGCCGCCCAATCACCCCTCCGATCACCCTCGCACTGCAGTCAGCGTCGGACGCCGATCAACCGGCGCCCGCCATCGACAAACGCCATTCCGCGGCGACCTGGGGATCGGGGTCGGGCAGGGCGGGCGCCTCGGTCCGCAGCGCCGCGGGGCCGATCAGCCGCCCCAGCGCCCAGACCGCCGCGCCGCGCACCAGCGGGTCCGCGTCCGACAGCCTCCGCCGGGCGCTCTCGGCCAGGTCGGCATCCCCGGAATTTCCGATGGCGATCAGCACGTTGCGCAGGAATCGCCCGCGCCCGATCCGCTTGATCGGGCTGCCCGAGAACACCTCTCGGAAGCTCGCATCATCGAGCTCCGCCAGGTCCCGCAGCCGCGGGCGACGCAGCTCCGCCCGGTGCGCATAGGCGATGTCGGACGCCGATTTCGCGAACTTGTTCCACGGGCAGACGGCCAGGCAATCGTCGCAGCCATAGATCCGGTTGCCGATCGGCGCGCGCATCCCGCGGGGGATCGGCCCCTTCAGCTCGATGGTCAGGTACGAGATGCAGCGCCGCGCATCGAGCTGATACGGCGCCGGGAAGGCCGCGGTCGGGCAGGCGTCGAGGCACCGCCGACAGCCGCCGCAATGCGCCGTCCCCGGATCGTCCCGCCGCAGCTCGGCCGTGGTGAAGATGGCGCCGAGGAAGAACCAGTTCCCCAGCTCTCGCGACAGCAGGTTGGTGTGCTTGCCCTGCCAACCGAGCCCCGCCGCCGCGGCCAGCGGCTTTTCCATCACCGGCGCGGTGTCGACGAACACCTTCACCCCGACATCCGCCGCCGCGACCATGGCCCGGGCCACCCGCTTCAGGCGCTTTTTCACCCCGTCATGGTAGTCCTTGCCGCGCGCATAGACCGAGACCGCGCCGCGATCCGGCATCCGCGTCACCGCCAGCGGGTCCTCGTCCGGCCCATACTCATCCGCCAGCATGATGACCGACTTCACCTCGGGCCACAGCACGGCGGGATCGGCGCGCCAGCTCTCGCGGTCCTCCATCCAGCCCATGTCGCCATGGCGCCCGGCGGCGAGGAATTCGCGCAGCCGGGCAGGGGCCCCGGGGATCGCGTCGGGGCCGCAGATTCCGAAGGCGGCGAAACCGGCGGCCTTCGCCTCGGCCTCTGCCACGCTCCGCAGGTCAGAAGTCGAGGTCGTCATAATGGTCCGGCGGGCGCATCCCCGGCAGGCGGTCGGCGAGAAGCGAGCGGAAGCCGGGCCGCGACTTGATGCGCGCGTACCACTCCTTCACCAGCGGGACCGAGCCCCAGTTCACCACGTCGATATAGTCGAGGCAGCTCAGGTGCGCCGCGGCGGTGAAATCGGCGAGCGTCAGGCGATCCCCGGCCAGGCACTCGTTCCGCTCCAGCAGCCACGAGATGTAGTCGAGATGGGTCGCGATGTTGCGCAGCCCCGCCTTCACCCGCGCGCTGTCGGGATAGCCGCCGCCCTTCACCTTCTTCATCACCCGCTCGTCCAGCAGGTTGGCGGTGACCTCGCGGTGCATCTTGTCGTCGAACCAGGCCACGAGGCGCCGGATCTCGGCCCGCTGGCGCGCGATGGCGCGGCGCTCGTCCGAGGTGACGTGCGGCCCGGGCATGGCGGGCATCATGGGCACGTCCGGGCGGGTGTCCTCGAGATACTCGATGATCGCGGCGGAATCGGAGACCACCGTGCCGCCGTCATCGACGAAGACCGGCACCCGCCCCGCGGGGTTCAGGCGCAGGAAGTCGTATTCGCGGGCCCAGGGCGTCTCCTCCACCAGGCCGACCTCGACCTTCTTCTCGGCCAGCACCAGGCGGACCTTGCGGCAGAACGGGGAGAGGGGGATGTGGTGCAGACGGCGCATGCGCGGAACGGCCCTGTCGCGAATAAGTCACGGGAATGGGCCGACGATGCGGCGCCGCGGCGGGCGATGCAACCGGGCGCGGCGGCGCGGGCGGGCAGGGCGGGGCGCGCGCCGCCGACCGATGCAAAGATGCAAGAAAGACCCCCGCATCCGGGGGGATGCGGGGGCGACGGGGACGACCCGGAGCGCCGACGAACAGGCGGGCGGATGGGAGAACCGCGCGGCTGACAGGGGGGCCGGCGCCCGCCCCGTACTCGGTGCGCCTCAGCCCTCGCCGGAGACGAAGAGGTCGTAGGCCCGCATCTGCTCGCGCGTCAGCTTGGAGCGCATCTTCGCGCGGGCGCTCAGGTGGATCGCGCGCAGCTGCGCCTCGAGCGCCGCGGATTCCTCGGTCAGCTTGCGGATCATCCCCGGGGTGGTGCGGCCCGAGCGGAACAGCTCCTCCAGCTCCGCCTCGGCGTCGAGGAATTTCGGCGCGATCATCTTCGCCCACATCACCATGTCGTCGTGGATCTCGTAGACCTGGTCGAGCTGGCCGGGGCTGAGGTTCAGCCGCCCGGACCAGCGGATCACCCGGCCGGGGCTGGGATAGCCATAGGCGCCGGCGACGGAATCATCGCCCCATTCCTCGCCCGCCAGGATCGCCTCGATCTCCTCGCGCGAGCGGGAGACGGCCTCGGTATAGGGGCGCTTCTCCTTCTTCGCGGGTTTCGCGGCGGGCTTGGCGTCATCCATCGCCTCGGCGGCGGCCGGGGCGGCGGAGAGCGCCAGGAGGGGCGCCGCGAGCGCAGCGGCGACGAGGGCGGAAGCGATGCGGTGGGTCATGGTCAGGCGCCTCGGGGCATGTGGAACGCGGGGGGTCGGCGGAGCGCCGACCCGGAACGCGTACCGGCATAGCGCGGCGCGGCGCGGCGCGGACATGGCGCCTTGGTACGAAGTAACGGAATTGATCGATATATCAGGGCCATAAATATTCGGATTTCTTCGCCGGATAACGCAGAAATATCGAGGGTTGAATTCACGAGTTGCAATGTTATTTTTCGACGTCGTTCAAAGGTCGTACTGAATTCGACCTAAGTCGCAGGGGCCGCCGGGGCTGATTCGGCGGGGCAGGGGGGCGAAGATGCGCGTGGAATTCACCCGGGACAGCGTCTGCATGGGCGACGACATCGACGCGCCGCACGCGCGCATCGTGGATCTGCCGCCCGGCTCCACGCTCGCGGAAGCGCTCGGACCCGCGGGGCCGCTGCCGCGCTATCTCGCCAGCGCGTCGGGCGCCTGGATCACCTGGGCGGCGGAGGCGGAGGGGCGGGCGCTGGCCGAAATCGACCATTGCAACGCGGCGGGGCCGCGCCTGGAGCTGCGCCTGCTGGTCCCCGACGGGCCGCTGACGGCGACGCGGGTGCATTTCGTGCATCTGCGCCAGCGCCCGGTGGGCTGAGGGCCGAAATGGAAAAGGCCCCGCCGAAGCGGGGCCTGTCCTGTCTGCGCGGATCCGGGGATCAGGCGGTCGCCTTCGCCGCGCCCTCGGTCAGCGGGTGGGGGATGCGCTTGAGCATCTCCTTCGGGCAGATCTGCAGGAACTTGCCCCGCACGTCGTCCCAGTTGCGCAGGATCTCCTTGGCCTTGGGCGAGCCGGTCTGCGCCGCGTGCTCGCGGATCAGGCCCAGCAGCTGCTCTTCCCAATGGGTCGAGGCGATGGGCTGCATCACCAGCGTCTCGGCATTGGCGCGCGCTTCGAAATCGCCCGCCTCGTCAAGCACATAGGCCATGCCGCCGGTCATGCCCGCGCCGAAGTTGTCGCCAACCGCGCCCAGGATCACCGCCACGCCGCCGGTCATGTATTCGCAGGCGTTGGAGCCCGCGCCTTCCACGACCACCGCCGCGCCCGAGTTGCGCACGCAGAAGCGCTCGCCCGCCCGGCCGTTGGCGAACAGCTTGCCGCCGGTCGCGCCGTAGAGGACCGTGTTGCCGATGATCACGTTGTCCTCGGCCCGCAGCGGCGTGTTCAGCGGCGGACGCACGACGACGGTGCCGCCGGAGAGGCCCTTGCCGACATAGTCGTTGGCGTCGCCGAACACCTCGATCTTCAGGCCCGGGGCCGCGAAGGCGCCCAGCGACTGGCCGGCGGAGCCCGAGAGCTTCACCGTCAGGTGGCCTTCCTGCAGATCGTTGCGCATCCCGAAGCGCTTCACGATATGGCTCGACACCCGCGCGCCGATGGAGCGCAGCGTGTTCTCGACCGTGTAGGACAGCTCCATCTTCTCGGCCTTGTCGAAGAAGGGCTTGGCGTCCTCGACGATCTGGCTGTCGAGGGTCTCGAGCCCTTCCTGCCGCGGGCGGGTGCGGTCGAAGACGACCGAGCGGCCCTCGTCGATCTTCACCAGCAGCGGGTTGAGGTCTAGATCGTCCAGATGCTCGGACCCGCGGGAGACCTGGGAGAGCAGGTCCACGCGGCCGATCACGTCGTCGAGCGACCGGGCGCCGAGGCTGGCCAGGATCTCGCGCACTTCCTGCGCGTAGAAGGTGATCAGGTTCACCACCTTGTCCGCATCGCCGGTGAACTTGGCGCGCAGCTCTTCCTTCTGCGTGCACACGCCCACCGGGCAGGTGTTGGACTGGCACTGGCGCACCATGATGCAGCCCATCGCGATCAGCGCGGCGGTGCCGATGCCGAACTCCTCGGCGCCCATCATCGCCGCCATCACGATGTCGCGGCCCGTCCGCAGGCCGCCGTCGGTCCGCAGCGTGACGCGGTCGCGCAGGTGGTTGAGCGACAGCACCTGGTGGCCCTCGGTCAGCCCCATCTCCCACGGCAGGCCCGCGTACTTGATCGAGGTCTGCGGGGACGCGCCCGTGCCGCCATTGTGGCCCGAGATCAGGATGACGTCGGCCTTCGCCTTCGCCACGCCCGCCGCGATGGTGCCGACGCCGGTCGAGGACACCAGCTTCACGCAGACCTTGGCGCGCGGGTTGATCTGCTTGAGGTCGTAGATCAGCTGCGCGAGGTCTTCGATCGAGTAGATGTCATGGTGCGGCGGCGGCGAGATCAGCGTCACGCCGGGGGTCGAGTGGCGCAGGCGCGCGATCAGCTCGGTCACCTTCATGCCGGGCAGCTGGCCGCCCTCGCCGGGCTTGGCGCCCTGGGCCACCTTGATCTCCAGCTCCTCGCACTGGTTCAGGTATTCCGCGGTGACGCCGAAGCGCCCCGAGGCGACCTGCTTGATCTTGGCCGACGGGTTGTCGCCGTTGGGCTCCGGCTCGAAATGCGCCGGATCCTCGCCGCCCTCGCCGCTGTCCGACTTCGCGCCGATGCGGTTCATGGCGACGTTCAGCGTCTTGTGCGCCTCGGGCGACAGGGCGCCCAGGGACATGCCCGGGGTCACGAACCGCTTGCGGATCGAGGTGATGGATTCGACTTCCTCGAGCGGGATCGCCTTGCCGTCGGTCTTGAAGTCCAGCAGGTCGCGCAGGTGGATCGGCGGCTGCGCCTGCATCCCGGCCGAGTACTGCTTCCACAGGTCATAGTTGCCGGTGTTGCAGGCCGTCTGCATCAGGTGCATCAGGCGCGCGCCCCAGGCATGGGTCTCGCCCGAGCGGCGCAGCTTGTAGAGCCCGCCGATCGGCAGCGTCTCGCCGCCATCGCGGAACGCCTTGGCGTGGATCGCCTCGGCCTTCTGCTGGATGCCGTTGATGCCGATGCCCGAGATGCGCGAGGCCATGCCCGGGAAATACTCGGCGCACATGGCGCGCGACAGGCCCACCGCCTCGAAGTTCAGGCCGCCGCGGTACGAGGAGATCACCGAGATGCCCATCTTGGACATGATCTTCAGCAGGCCCTGGTCGATGGCGCTGCGGAAATTGGCGACCGCCTTCGACAGCGGGCCGTCCAGCAGGCCCTTCTCGATCCGCTCGGCGATGGCTTCCTGCGCGAGATAGGCGTTCACCGTGGTGGCGCCCGACCCGATCAGGACGGCGAAATAGTGGGGGTCGATGCACTCGGCCGCCCGCACGTTGATCGACGTGAAGGTGCGCAGGCCCTGCTTGGTCAGCCAGGAATGCACGGCCGAGGTCGCGAGGATCATCGGCACGGCCACGCGGCGCGCGTCGACATTCTCATCCGTCAGGATCAGGTGGCCGATCCCGGCGCGCACGGCCTCCTCCGCCTCGGTGCGGATGCGGTGCAGCTCATGACGCAGCGCGCCCGGCTCGGCGCCCGCGGGGAAGGTGCAGTCGATCTCGCGCACGCTGTCGCCGAACGCGGTCTTCATCGCCGCGAACTGGCCGTTCGACACGAACGGGCTCTCGAGCGTGAAGATCTCGACCTGGGAGCTGTCCTGGTCGAGCACGTTCTTGAGGTTGCCGAAGCGGGTCTTCAGCGACATCACCCGGTGCTCGCGCAGCGGGTCGATCGGCGGGTTGGTGACCTGGGAGAAGTTCTGGCGGAAGAAGTGGGACAGCGGGCGGTACTGCTCGGACAGCACGGCCGAGGGCGTGTCGTCGCCCATCGAGCCGATGGCCTCCTTGCCGTCCTCGGCCATCGGGGCGATGGTCGCCTCCAGCTCTTCCATCGAGTAGCCGGCCGCGATCTGCCGCAGGCGCAGCGCGTCGCGGTCGAACAGGCGCGGCTCCTCCGCGTCCTGCACCATTTCCTCGAGGTCGGTGACCTTGCCGATCCACTCGCCGAAGGGCTGGGCCGCCGACAGCTCGTCCTTGATCCCCGCGTCGTGCAGGATCCGGCCCGTCTCCATGTCCACGGCCAGCATCTGGCCCGGGCCGAGGGCGCCCTTCTCCTTCACCGACATCTCGTCGGTCGGGACCATGCCCGTCTCGGAGCCCGCGATGACCAGCCCGTCGCCGGTCACCACGTAGCGCATCGGGCGCAGGCCGTTGCGGTCAAGGCCCGCGACCACCCAGCGGCCGTCGGTCATGGCGAGGGCGGCGGGACCGTCCCAGGGCTCCATGACCGAGTTCGAGTAGGCGTACATGTCCTGCCACGCCTGCGGCATGGCGCTGGCCGACTTGGACCAGGCCTCCGGCACCAGCATGGTCTTGGCCATGGGCGCGGAGCGGCCGGCGCGGACCAGCACCTCGAACACCGCGTCGAGCGCGGCCGAATCCGAGGACCCGCCGGGGATGATCGGCTTGATGTCTTCCGCCATCTCCTCGAAATACGTCGAGGCCATGCGGATCTCGTGGGACTTCATCCAGTTGATGTTGCCCTTGATCGTGTTGATCTCGCCGTTATGCGCCAGCATCCGGAAGGGCTGCGCCAGCCACCACTGCGGGAAGGTGTTGGTGGAATAGCGCTGGTGATAGATCGCGAAGGCCGAGATGAAGCGCTCGTCCTGCAGGTCCGGGTAGAAGACCGACACGTCCTCGGCCAGCATCATGCCCTTGTAGATGACCGAGCGGCAGGACAGCGAGCACATGTAGAAGCCCGACGACACCTGCGCGGCGGCGGCGGCCTTCTCGATGCGGCGGCGGATGACGTAGAGCTCGCGCTCGAAGTCCTCTTCCGACAGGCCCTTGGCGTTGGAGATCAGGATCTGCTCGATCTCGGGGCGCGTGGCGTTGGCCTTGTCGCCGAGGCAGGTGATGTCCACCGGCACGTGGCGCCAGCCATAGATGTAGTGGCCCATGCGCAGAACTTCGGATTCCACGATGGTGCGGCAGGCCTCCTGGCCGCCGAAATCGGCGCGCGGCAGGAACACCATGCCGACGGCGATCAGCTCGTCGCCCGGCTCGTGCCCCGTGCGGCGGATCTGGTCGTGGAAGAAGGCGCGCGGGATCTGGACGTGGATGCCCGCGCCGTCGCCCGTCTTGCCGTCGGCGTCGACCGCGCCGCGGTGCCAGATCGCCGAGAGGGCCTGGATGCCCGCTTCGACGACGCCGCGGCGGGGGGTTCCGTCAACGGCCACGACCAGGCCGACGCCGCAGGAGGAATGCTCCTCCTCGGGCAGGTACATGCCGGTGTCGGCCAGGGTTTTCTCCGCGAGCTCGCGGGACTTGACCCATTCAGCGTCAAACTTGGTCATGGCGGCGCCTCCTCTGAGGTGGGGGCGGCGAGGGCGTCAGCTCTCGCCGGCCTTGATGCGGTTGTAGGCTCGCAGCTGATCGCGCGTCAGTTCGAAGCGCATGCGCAGGCGAGCGTCGAGATGGATGAAACGGAGCCGGCCCTCGAGCTCGGCGATGTCGGCGGTCAGGGCGCGCACCTTGGCGGAGCCGGCGCGGCCGCCCTCGAACAGCGCGTGCAGCTCATGCTCGAGCCGCACGTAGTCGGGCGCGATTTCCTTGGCGTCCGCGATCATGGCGTCGCGAATGCGCGTGGCGGCGGCGACCTGGCCGTCGGACAGCCCGAGGCGCGCGGCCCACTGGATCACCAGCTCCGGGTCCGGGTAGCCGGCGGATTCGGCCAGCGCGGCGTCCCCGAACGCCTCGCCGGACAGGATCCGGGCCTCGTTGTCGAGCGTGTAGGTCCCGGCCGCATGGGCGGTCGAGAGGCCGAGCGCGAGCGCGGCGGCGGTCACGGCCGCCTTGGTCATGATGGTCATCTGCAGTTTCCCTCTTCGATGGAGGACCGACACGCGCCCAAATTCGCGTGTCAGCATCCGTTCAGGGAACTTAGGCCCGGTCGACGCGGGAATGTTGCAGATTTTATGCACTTTCTGCGCGAAATTCGCAGTCTGCTGAAGCGCCGAGCCGCGGCGTGCGGGGGCCGCGCTCACGCCCGGTCCTCCGCCGGGGCGAAGCGGGCCAGCGCCTCGGCCTCGGTCAGGCGGCTTTCGAGACCGGCGAGCGCGTAGATCCCCTGCTGGTTGTCGCAGAAGATCTCGCCCGTCACCTTCAGGCCCGACTGGTCGTCGAGCGCGCCCACGGACAGCTCGAACTCCGTCTCCTCCCAGGACAGGACCCGGTAGAACAGGTTCGAGCCGCAGGCGGCGCAGAAGCCCCGCTCGGCCCAGTCCGAGGAGCGGTAGCGCGCGGGCTCCCCCTCGAAGGCGACGTCCACGCAATGGACGGCCATGAACGGGCCGGTCCCCCAGCGGCGGCAGGACGCGCAGGAGCAGGCGTTGAACGCATGCTGCCGGACGTCGGCGCGGAACCGCACCGCGCCGCACAGGCAGCCGCCTTCCCTGATGTCCTTCGCGTCGGTCATATGCCTCGCTCCGCAGCGCGCCCGGCGGGCGCGTGTCGGCTGGGGGATGGGGTGTTCGGCGCGCCCCGCCCGCAGCGGGGCGGCGCGGGGCGCGCGAAGGGCCGTTCGGCCCGGTGGGGGCGGCTTACTCGGCCGCCACCGCGGCGGCGCCGGACAGCTCGGCGTGGATCGCGTCCGCCGCCTCGCGCCCGTCGCGGATCGCCCAGACCACCAGCGAGGCGCCGCGGACGATGTCGCCCACCGCGTAGACGCCGGGCAGGGCGGTCTTGTGGGTCAGGTGATCGGCCTTGATCGTGCCCCAGCGGGTCACTTCCAGCCCGTCCTCGCCCCAGAGCTTCGGCAGCTCCTCCGGCTCGAACCCGAGCGCCTTGATCACGAGATCCGCGTCCTCGGTGTAGTCCGAGCCCTCGATCTCCTCCGGCGCCTGGCGCCCCGTCGCGTCGGGCGGGCCGAGGCGCATCTTGATCGCCTTCACGCCGGTCACCGCCGCGTCGCCGGTGAAGCCGCGCGGGGCGGTCAGCCACTGGAACGACACGCCCTCTTCCTCGGCGTTCTGCACCTCGCGCTGCGAGCCGGGCATGTTGGCCCGGTCGCGGCGGTACATGCACTTGACCGAGGTCGCGCCCTGGCGGATCGCGGTGCGCACGCAGTCCATGGCGGTGTCGCCGCCGCCGATCACGACGACCTTCTTGCCCGAAGCGTTCAGCGAGCCGTCCTCGTATTCCGGCACCGAGTCGCCGAAGGACAGCTTGTTGGAGACGGTCAGGTAGTCGAGCGCCTTGACGATGCCCGGCAGCCCCGCGCCCGGCCCGCCGAGATCGCGCGACTTGTAGACGCCCGTGGCGATCAGCACCGCGTCATGCTTGGCCCGCAGGTCGGCGAAGGTGATGTCCTCGCCCACATTGCAGTTCAGCACGAACTTCACGCCGCCCTCTTCGAGCTGCTTGTTCCGGCGCATCACCACGTCTTTCTCGAGCTTGAAGCCCGGGATGCCGTAGGTCAGCAGGCCGCCGGAGCGGTCATACCGGTCATAGACGGTGACCTTGTAGCCGCGGCGGCGCAGGAAGTCGGCGGCGGCGAGGCCCCCCGGGCCCGCGCCGATGATGCCGACCGAGGCGTCCCGCTCCTGCGCGGGAACGATCGGTTTGACCCAGCCCTTCTCCCACGCGGTGTCGGTGATGTATTTCTCGACCGAGCCGATGGTGACGGTGCCGTGGCCCGACTGCTCGATCACGCAGTTGCCCTCGCACAGGCGGTCCTGCGGGCAGATGCGGCCGCAGATCTCGGGGAAGGTGTTGGTGGCCTGGGAGATGGCGTAGGCCTCCTCCAGCCGGTCTTCCGCCGTCATCTTCAGCCAGTCGGGGATGTTGTTGTGCAGCGGGCAATGCGTCTGGCAGTAGGGCACGCCGCACTGCGAGCAGCGGGAGGCCTGCTCCTTCGCCTTTTCATCGGCGTACTGGCGATAGATCTCGCCGAAATCCTCGCGGCGTTCCTCGGCGGCGCGCTTCTGGGGCATGTCGCGGGCCACATCCACGAATTTCAGCATCTTCTGAGGCATTCCGCCCTCCCGGCTTGGTCGTCGGCGCATCCCGCGGCGCATCGCGCGCGCGAGCGTCGCGCAGCCCCGGCGGCGTTTTGCCGCCGCCCGGGTCCTGGCGTTCGGTACTTAGACTGACCGGACCGGCGCGGGCCTGTCCCCAGGGGAGGCGGCGCGCATGATCCGGCGCCCGCGCCCGACATGGACGCGGCGTTCGGTCTTTGCATACCCCAAGGCGACGCAGATGAAAAGTCATAAACACTGACCTAAACCACTTCCTTTGCACCTGGCGCGACGGAATTTCGCGCCCCGTCGCCTGATTTATGGTCAGCATTGCTGACCCACCATCTTCGCGCGCCCTCGCGCCGCGTCTCGATTCGCCGGAAAGGCGCCCACGACCATGAGCCTGCTGACCCTCGTCTTCCTCGCCGTCATCCAGGGAATCACCGAGTTCCTGCCGATCTCCTCCTCCGGCCACCTGGCGCTGTTCCCGCAGCTGACGGGGGGCGAGGACCAGGGCCAGGCGCTGGACGTGGCGGTGCATGTCGGAACGCTGGTGGCGGTGATGCTGTTCTTCCGGGCCGAGACGGCGGATGCGCTGCGCGGGACCGGGCACCTGCTGGTCGGGCGCTGGAAGACGGAAGAGGCGAAGCTGGCGGCGCTGCTGGCGCTGGCCACGGTGCCGGTGATGATCGCCGGGCTGATCCTGTCGGTCACCGGGCTGGCCGACGCCATGCGCTCGGTCGAGGTGATCGCCTGGGCGACCATCGGCTTCGGCGCGCTGCTGTGGCTGGCCGACAAGAAGGGCGTGCAGACCCGGGCGTATGAGGATTGGGGCCTGCGCGACGCCGTCATCATGGGGCTGGCGCAGGCGGTGGCGCTGATCCCGGGGACCTCGCGCTCGGGCATCACCATGACCGCGGCGCGGGGGCTGGGCTATGACCGGGTCGACGGCGCGCGGATCTCCTTGCTCATGTCGATCCCGACGATCATCGCCGCCGGGGCGCTGAAGACCAAGGACCTGGTCGAGAGCGGGGATTCGGCGCTCGGCCTCGACGCGCTGATCGGCGCGGGCCTGTCCTGCGTCGCGGCGCTGATCGCGCTGTCGCTGATGATGCGGATGCTGGCGAACTGGACGATGACGCCCTTCGTGATCTACCGCTTCGCCCTCGGCGGCGCGCTGCTGGCCTGGCTGTATCTCTGACGGCTCAGCCCAGCCGTTTCTCCATGAACACCAGGACGGGGAGCACGTCCGCGGGCGCCTCGTAATAGGGCCCGCGGCCCTTGAACCCCTCGGAGCGATACAGCGCCTGCGCCGGCTTCTGGATGTAAGAAGTGTCGAGGCGCATCACCTCGTGCCCGTCCGCCAGCGCCTGCGCGCAGGCGGCCCGCAGCAGGGCGCGCGCAAGGCCGAGGCCCCGCGCCGCCGGGTCCACGAACATGCGCTTGAGCTCCACCGCCCCCGGGTCGTCCAGCGGGCGGAGCATGGCGCAGCCCATCGGCGCGCCGTCCACCCGGCCGATCAGCACGCCGCCGCTTGGGCGGGCGTGGACCGCCGGCAGCTCGGCCAGCAGCGCGTCCCAGGCGGCGGGGGGATAATACCGCTCCACCACGTGGGCGATCTCGGCCAGGTCCGTCTCGAAAAACCGCTGGAAGCCGCGGCACAGCGCGCGGGCGGCGTCGAAATCGGCGTCGGTCTCGGCCAGGGCGACCTGGATCTCGGGCATGGCGGCTCTCCTTCCCGGGCCTTGTGCCGCGGGGCGCGCCAAAAGCAAAGGGCCGCCCCGGGGGACGGCCCTTCACGTCGCCGGCAGGGCGGCGCGATCAGGCGGAGAGCTTCTTGGCGTTCTCGGTGATGTCCGAGTACTGGCCATAGGGCCGCCAGGGGTAGAGGTAGCTGTCGAGCACCGCCTCCGCCGGGGTCGGCTCGATCCCGAGGTCCGCGAAGGTCTTCGCGTCGCCGGACACCACGTTGTCGGTCTTGAGCATCTCGAGCTGGTCGAGCGTCAGCTGGGTGTTGGTCCAGATCCCGAAGGACAGCGTCTCGAGCAGGCCGAACGCCCGCGCCATCATCTTCGCGGCGAAGCGGGGCAGGGCGACGATGAAGCGGCGGCGACGGATGACGGAGAGCATCAGCTCCATCAGCTCGCGGAACGAGTAGGTCGCGGGGCCGCCGAGTTCATAGACGCCGCCCGGGGCCTCGCCCGCGGCGCAGCGCGCGGCGGCCTCGGCCACGTCGTCCACGTAGACGGGCTGGAACTTGGTCTCCGCCTCGGCGATCGGCAGGACCGGCGACAGGCGGGCCATGGCGGCGAAGCGGTTGAAGAACTGGTCCTCGGTCCCGAAGATGATCGAGGGGCGCAGGATGGCGGCGCCGGGGAACGCCTCGAGTACGGCGGCCTCGGCCGCGGCCTTGGTGCGCCCGTATTCGCCGGTCGACCCGGCGTCGGCGCCGATGGCGCTGATCTGCACGAAGCGCTGGACCCCGGCTTCGGCCGCGGCTTTGGCGACGCGGGCCGCGCCCTCGGCCTGCACGGCCTTGAAGGTCTGCTTGCCGCCCTGGGCGAGGATGCCGACGCAGTTCACGACCGCGTCCGCCCCGGCCACGGCGCGCGCCACCGAGGCGTCGTCGCGGATATTGGCCTGGATCGGCTCGACCTGGCCGACATCGCCATAGGGTTTGACGAAGATCGCCTCGTTCGGGCGGCGGACCGCGACGCGCACGCGCCAGCCGCGGCGGGCCATGGCCTGGGCGATGTAGCGGCCGACGAAGCCGGAGCCGCCGAAGATGGTGACGATGGGCGCCGAAGCGGTCATGCGAGGACCTCCCGCGTGCGGTAGGAATTCAAGGATTGGGGAGGGAGTACCGGAGCAGGGCCCTCGCCCGCAAGGAAGCGGAACGCCGCAGCCGGTCGCGCGGGGGGGCGCGGCGGGGGCGGGGCGAGCGCCCAGGCGGGCGTCGCGGGGGGGCGTCCGGGGGCGCGCGACGGAAAAAATGCATGTCGCGGCGAATTCCTGCGCAAGGGCCGTTGACAGCCCC
The DNA here is from genome assembly GCF_050586345.1 of Rhodovulum sp. DZ06. Lineage (NCBI taxonomy): Bacteria > Pseudomonadati > Pseudomonadota > Alphaproteobacteria > Rhodobacterales > Paracoccaceae > Rhodovulum > Rhodovulum sp. DZ06. The sequence goes on along the minus strand of NZ_JBOCEF010000024.1, from coordinate 8,643 downwards.
CGCGCCGCTCCGTAGAAGCCGCGTCACACCTTGCCCAGGTGGCGGAATTGGTAGACGCGCTAGCTTCAGGTGCTAGTTTCCGTATGGAAGTGGAAGTTCGAGTCTTCTCCTGGGCACCACCCCCTCTCTCGGGTGGTTGAACGGCCAACGCGGCGATCGGGTCCCCCGGTCGCCGCGTTTGCGTTTCGGGGCCCGGCGCGCCCCGCCCCCGCCATCGGCGACCCTCCGGCCGGCCCCGCCCCCCGGGCGCCCGACGGCGGGTTGACCTTCGCGTCACCCGCGCCGCGCGATTCCCCGTCCGCGCCCCATTGACAGCCCCCGCGCCGCTGCGTAGAACCCGCGCCACACCTTGCCCAGGTGGCGGAATTGGTAGACGCGCTAGCTTCAGGTGCTAGTTTCCGTATGGAAGTGGAAGTTCGAGTCTTCTCCTGGGCACCACCTACCCCATGACCGTCCGTCGCGGCGGGAACGGGACAGGGCGGGACGGCGACGGCCGAAGCCCGCTGCCTGGACCGGACGGGGCGGAGCAGACGATGCGACATGGTGTGAAGCGCGTGAACGCGGCGATCGGAACGACCCTCGGGGCGGCGCTGATCGCCGCGTTCGCGTTTTCGGCCCCCGCAAGCGCCGGGCAGGCCGCGCCGGTCCTGCGCGTCGCCCATCCGGCCCACGCCGCGCCCGCCGCCGCCGATGCCTCCGCACGGGCCGTCGCCCATGGCGAAAACCGCCCCTTCCTGCACGTGATCACCAGCGATGCGCGCGACCCGCATGGCTGCTGCGCCGCCTGGGCCGCGCGGATGCGCGAAGCGGGCTTCCGCGTGCTGGTGGAACGCCGCCCGCCCGACATCCTCAACCGACTCAAGATCGCCTCGGGGATCACCCCGCGGCTCGCCGCCTGCCACACCGCCCGGGCGGAGGGCTACGTGATCGAGGGCCACGTGCCCGGCGGCGACATCCACCGCCTGCTGGAGGACCGCCCCGAGGCCGTCGGCCTGTCGGCCCCCGGCATGCCCGTCGGGGCCCCGGGGATGGAAGATTTCGGCCGCTCGGAAACCTATCAGACCCTGCTGATCCGGCACGATGGCGCGGTCCGGCCCTGGGCCATCCATATCGGGCGCTGATTCCCCCGCGCCCCCGCCAGAAGCAAGAGACCTGCACATGACCATCCACGCCCATGAAGGCGACCTGCCCGACGGCCTGTCGCTCGGCCCCATCGTCGCCATCGACACCGAGACCATGGGCCTGCGCCCGCATCGCGACCGTCTTTGCGTCGTGCAGCTTTCGGCCGGGGACGGGGACGCCCACGTGGTGCGCATCGCCAAGGACCAGACCGAGGCCCCGAACCTCTGCGCCATGCTGGCCGACCCGGAGGTGCTGAAACTCTACCATTTCGGGCGCTTCGACATCGCCGCGCTGGCGGGCCGCTTCGGCGTCGTCTCGCGCCCCGTCTGGTGCACCAAGATCGCCTCGAAGATGGTGCGCACCTATACCGACCGGCACGGCCTCAAGGTCCTGTGCCAGGAGCTCGCGGGCGTCGACATCTCCAAGCAGCAGCAGTCCTCGGACTGGGGCGCGGACGCGCTGTCCGAGGCGCAGCTGGCCTACGCGGCTTCGGACGTCCTTTACCTGCACAAGATCCGCGAGGTCCTGCGCGAGCGGCTGATCCGCGAGGGGCGCCTTGAAATCGCCGAGCGCTGCTTCGACTTTCTGCCGGACCGGGCGATGCTCGACCTGATCGGCTGGGACGAAGAAGACATCTTCTCGCACTGATCCAGGCCGCCCCGACTTCAAGGAGAACCCGACCCCGTGACCCAGCCTGCCCCCGCCCTGACCGACGCCGACCGCCGCGCCGCGGATATCGAGAACGGCCGCAAGGTCCTGCGCACCGAGGGCGCCGCGCTGGCCGCCTATGCGGACGACCTTGGCGAGCGGTTCGCCGACGCGGTGGCGGCGATGCATGCCTGCGAAGGGCGCGTGGTGGTCTGCGGCATGGGCAAGTCGGGTCACGTGGGGCGCAAGATCGCGGCCACCCTCGCCTCCACCGGAACGCCGGCCTTCTTCCTGCACCCGGGCGAGGCGAGCCACGGCGATCTCGGGATGCTCACCCGCGCCGACGTGGCGCTGGTGCTGTCCAACTCGGGCGCCACGCCCGAGCTGTCGGACGTCATCGCCCATACCCGGCGCTTCTCGATCCCGCTGATCGGCGTCGCGTCGAAGATGGACAGCCCGCTGATGCAGGCCGCGGACATCCCGCTCGCGCTGCCGCGGGCGCCCGAGGCCTGCCCGATGGGCCTTGCCCCGACGACCTCCACCACCCTGACCCTCGGCCTCGGCGACGCGCTGGCCGTCGCGCTGATGGAGCGGCGGGAGTTCAAGCCCGAGGATTTCCGCACCTTCCACCCCGGCGGCAAGCTGGGGGCGCGGCTGCTGAAGGTCGACGCGCTGATGCATTCGGGGGACATGCCGCTGGTCGGCCTCGACACCCCGATGACCGAGGCGCTGCTGGTCATCTCGCGCCACGGCTTCGGCGTGGCGGGGGTGATCGACGACGCGGGCCGCCTGGCGGGCGTGATCACGGATGGGGACCTTCGGCGCAAGATGGAGGGCCTGCTGGAGCGCACGGCGCGCGAGGTGATGACCGCCAATCCGGTCACCATCCCCCCGCGCGCCCTGGCGCAGGAGGCGATGGCCCTGATGAACGACCGCAAGATCACCTGCCTCTTCGTCGTCGACCCGGACGGGGGCGGCGCCCCCGCGGGGGTCATGCACGTGCATGACTGCCTGCGCGCGGGCCTCGATTCCGTCTGACCGGCCCGGCGCATGACCTATTCCCGCTTCGTCCGCTGGCTCAAGCTCGGCCTGCCGCTGATCGCGCTGGCGATCCTGTCGGCGGTGTTCCTGCTGCCCAAGGACCGCGCCTTCGACGGCGGCCTGATCTATTCCACCGCCGACCTCATCGCGCTGGGCGAGGGGATGAACGTGGACAACCCGCGCTTCACCGGCACCACCGAGGCGGGCGAGCCCTTCGTGGTCGCCGCCGACAACGCGGTGCCCGACGGGCCGAACCCCAGCCAGATCGTGCTGGCGCGGCCGCGCGCCTCGATCGACCAGGACGACAGGTCCATCTCGCTCACCGCGCGCGAGGGGGAGCTGCGCCCCAAGGCCCACCTGCTGGAGCTTTCCGGCGACGTGCGCCTCGACACCACCGACGGCTGGCAGGTGCGCACCAACTGGGTCGAGGCGGACATCAAGCGCGGCATCGTCCGCGCGCCCGGCAAGGTCCGGGCCGAGGGGCCGCAGGGCGCCATCGAGGCGGGGTCCTTCCGCGCCGAACAGGGCGGGACGGGCGATCTCGGCGCCCCTGCGGCGAATCAGGGGCTTTCCTCGGACGCCCGTTTTTGGTTCGAGAACGGCGTGAAGGTGACTTATGCTCCGCGCCCGAGGGGGGAGGCGGCGGGCGCCTCCGAGACAAGGGGAGCCGAAGAATGACGGGTTGGTTCAAGGGCGGATGCGTCGCTGCGGCGGCGGCGCTGGCGTTTTCCGCGATCGCGTCGGGCGCCTCGGCGCAGGAGAACAACCCCTTCGGGTCGTTCAAGCATGACGCCGATCAGCCGATCGAGATCGTCGCCGACAGCCTCGCCGTGGACAACGCGACCGAGACCGCGACCTTCACGGGCAAGGTCGAGGCCGCGCAGGGCACCCTGCGCCTGACCGCCGACAAGGTCACCGTCAACTATGGCGGCGGCGAGGGCGAGAACGGCCGCATCGACCGGCTGCGCGCCGAGGGCGCGGTGTTCCTGTCCAACGGGGCCGAGACCGCGGCGGGCCAGTGGGCCGATTACGACGTCTCGGGCGGCAAGGTGAACATGGGCGGCGGCGTGACCCTGACCCAGGGCGACAACGCCATCTCGGGGAACACGCTCTCCATCGACCTCAACGCCGGCAAGGGCCAGATCTCCGGGGGCCGCGTGCGTTCGGTGTTCAAACCGAAGACCGCCGGGGACGACTGAGCTTGGACGCGGACGCGCATATCGACCCCGCGCCGGGGGATCCGACCGAGGATTCGGTCTTCGCGGCCCCCGGGGCCCAGGGCCTCGTGGTGCGCGGCATCGGCAAGAGCTTCCGCCGCCGCCCCGTGGTGCGCGACGTCTCGCTGCACATGGCGCGGGGCGAGGCGGTCGGCCTGCTCGGCCCCAACGGCGCGGGCAAGACCACCTGCTTCTACATGATCACCGGGCTGATCCCGACCGACGCGGGCCAGATCTTCGTCGACGGCGCGGACGTGACCGAACTGCCGATGTATCGCCGCGCCCGCCGCGGCATCGGCTACCTGCCGCAGGAAGCCTCGATCTTCCGCGGGCTGACGGTCGAGGAGAACATCCTCGCCGTGCTCGAGCTGTCCTATGCCGAGCGCGCCCGGCGCAACGCGCGGCTCGAGTCGCTGCTGGCGGAATTCTCCATCACCCACTTGCGCCGCACCCCCGCCCAGGCCCTGTCGGGCGGCGAGCGGCGGCGGGTGGAAATCGCCCGCTGCCTCGCCTCCGATCCCGCCTATGTCCTTCTGGACGAACCCTTTGCGGGCGTGGACCCGATCGCCGTGGGCGACATCCGGGCGCTGGTCTCGCATCTCAAGGAGCGGGGGATCGGCGTCCTCATCACGGACCATAACGTCCGGGAAACGCTGGAGATCATTGACCGGGCATACATCTTGCATGATGGTCATGTCCTGATGAGCGGGAGCCCCGCCGAGGTGGTCGCGGACGAGACCGTCCGCCGCGTGTACCTGGGGCAGAACTTCCGCGTCTGAACCGGCGAGGCAGCGCGTAGCGAAGGGAGGGCCGCGTCATGAAGATGGGCCCGCGCCTCGAGCTGCGGCAGAGCCAGCAGCTGGTGATGACCCCCCAGCTGCAGCAGGCGATCAAGCTTCTGCAGATGAACAACCTCGACCTCTCGGCCTTCATCGAGGCCGAGCTCGAGCGCAACCCGATCCTTGAGCGTCCCGCCGCCGACGCGCCCGCCGATGCGCGCGGCGCGGGCGAGGCGCCGGTGGACGCCGCCGAACAGCGCGCCGCCGCCAGCGACCTGGCCGACCGGATCGACCGGCTGATCGACGATGCCGGGCCCGAGGCGATGGCCGCGGGCCTCGACCGCGGGGCCGAGAACGCCTGGGACGGCGACGCGCCGATCCGCGCCGCGCAGGACCGCGGGGCAGGGGGCGACGGCGGCACCCGCGCCTCGGGCGACGCCGCGATCACCGACATCATCGCCGACACCGCCGCCGCCGCGCCGACGCTGATCGACCACCTCTCGGCCCAGATCGGCATGACGCGCGCCCCGGCCAAGATCCGCGCCCTCGCCGCCGCCTTCGCGGCCGAGATCGACGAGGCGGGCTATTTCCGCGCCGACCTGGCCGAGGCCGCCGCCCGGCTCGGCGCCTCGACCGCCGAGGGCGAGGCCGCGCTGGCGCTGATCCATGGCTGCGAGCCGACGGGGATCGGCGCGCGGGACCTGGCCGAATGCCTCGCGCTCCAGCTCGCGGAACGCGACCGGCTCGATCCGGCGATGCGCTGCTGCCTCGAGCATCTCGACACCCTCGCCCGCGCCGATTTCGCCCGCCTCGCCCGCCAGTGCGGGGTGTCGGAGGAGGACGCGCGCGACATGGCCGCCGAGATCCGCGCGCTCGACCCGCGCCCGGCGCGCAACTTCTCGGCCGAGCCGGCGCTGGCGGCGCCGCCCGACCTGCTGGTGCGCCGCGCGCCCTCGGGCGCCTGGATGATCGAGCTGAACCCCGAGACCCTGCCGCGGGTGCTGGTCAATGACAGCTACGCCGCCGAGCTGACGGCGACGGGCGGCGTCGCGGCGAAGGAATTCGTGGCCGAGTGCCGCCAGAACGCCTCCTGGCTGGTGCGCGGGCTGGAAAGCCGCGCGCGCTCGATGCTGGCGGTGGGGGCCGAGATCCTGCTGCGCCAGGGGGCCTTCTTCGACGAGGGCGTCTCGGCGCTGCGTCCCATGACCCTGCGCGCGGTGGCCGAGGAGACGGGGCTGCACGAATCCACCGTCTCCCGCGTCACGGCCGGCAAGCGGCTGGCCTGCGAGCGGGGCGTGTTCGACCTGCGCTTCTTCTTCACCCAGGCCATCGCCGCCTCGGATGGCGGGGACGCGCATTCGGCCGAATCCATCCGCCACCGGATCAAGGCCATGATCGACGCCGAGGATCCGCGCAAGACCCTGTCGGACGATAAAATCGTTAAGACTCTCAAAGATGAGGGCGTTGATATTGCGCGGCGGACGGTGGCGAAATATCGTGAGGGCATGAGCATTCCCTCCTCGGTTCAGCGCCGACGACTCAAGGCCGCCTCGCAGGCGGGCTGAGAGTCGTTTATCGCGCCGGAGGAGGGGAGGACTCCCCCCCTTTCAGGCGCTGGCGACGATCCTTACGTAAGGTGGGCTGCCATCGCCGCGGGCGCTTTGCCCGCGGTCGTCCCGAAAGAAAGAAAACACGGGAGCTGTCATGTTCATTCAGGTCAACGGTCACCAGATCGATGTCGGCGACGCGCTTCGCCAGCATGTTGAGGAGCGCTTCGGCGCCGCCGTGGGCAAGTACTCCGAGAACCCGATCGACTGCGTGGTGACCTTCTCCCGCGATCGTCATGAACTGATCTGCGATGTGACCGCCCATCTCTCGACCGGCCTGACGGCCAAGGCCAAGGGCCGCGCCACCGACATCTACGCCGCCGCCGACGGCGCGTGCGAGCGGGTGGAAAAGCAGCTGCGCCGCTACAAGCGCCGCCTGAAGGACCACCACAAGAAGCGCTCCGAACCCGTCGAGGCGCTCGAGGCCTCGTCCTACGTCCTCCAGGGCCATGACGACGACGCCGAGGAGCCGGCGGATCTCCAGCCGATCATCGTCGCCGAAATGAAGGCGAAGATTCACACGCTGAGCGTCGGCGAGGCGGTGATGCAGATGGAGATGGCGGACGAGTCCTTCCTCTTGTTCAAGAACCATGGCACCGGCGGCCTCAACGTGGTATTCCGCCGGCCCGACGGGAACATCGGCTGGATCGACCCGGCGAACCTGTCGGACGCGTGATCGAAGCGGGAGCTCAGCCCCGCTGATCGGCGTTTACGTGCGTTGGAGGGGGTTTGCGCCCCCTCCGCGCCGCGATCGAAAGCGGAGACCCATGAACCTGGACGGACTGATCACCCCCGATTCGGTGGCCCCTGCCCTGCGTGCTTCTTCCAAGAAGCAGCTGCTGCAGGAACTGGCGAATCGAGTGGCCGAAGCCGAGGGGCTGGACTCGCGCGGCGTGTTCGACGCGCTGATGGAGCGGGAGCGCCTCGGCCCCACCGGCATGGGGCGCGGCGTGGCGATCCCGCATGCGCGCATGGAAGGCGTCTCCGAGGTGCGCGGGTTCTTCGCGCGGCTGGACCGCGGGGTGGATTTCGATGCGCCCGACGGCGCGCCGGTGGACCTGGCGTTCCTGCTGCTGGCGCCGGAAGACGCCGGGGCGGACCACCTCCGGGCGCTGGCCAAGGTCTCGCGGCTGCTGCGGGACGAGGGGCGTTGCGCCAAGCTGCGCTCGACCGCCGACGCCTCCGCGCTCTACGCCATCCTGGTCGACGACATGTCGAGCCGCGCGGCCTGATCCGCCGCCCGGGCTGACGAACCGACAGGCTGAACCGCCGCCGCGAGGGGACCCTCGCGGCGGCGGTTCGCGTTTGCGGGGCTTCCGGGAGCGCGCGAGGGAGGGCGGCCGTCGTCGGGGGGCGCGAGGCCCCCGCTCCTCCGTCCGCGCGCGCCGCGGGCGCGCGGCCCCGCCCCGAAGGGCGCCGCCCGCCCCCGGGCCGGCGCGCGAAGCCGCGCCGCGGGCGGGCGAACGGGGGGCATGCCCCCCTGAGACCGGCCGCCCCTCCCCCGCCCGAAAATTCTCGCCCACCCCTGACAGGCTCCTGACAGAACGCTGGCAGGAGGGGGGCCCTATGCCTTGGGTCATCGAAACGCAGCGCCCCGCCGGGCGCCGACACCAAGGACCGCCGCCATGACCGCCGACACCCTGACCGCCGCCGCCTCCCCCGCCGCGACCGCCGCCGCGCCCCAGCACGCCGTGATCTGGACCGAAATCCCGGTCACCGACTTTCCCGCCGCCATCCGCTTCTACGAGGCGCTCATGGGCCAGCCCCTGGCGGTGGAAGAGGACGGCGACAAGCGCATGGCGGTCTTCTCCTCCCAGCCGGGCGGGGTCGCGGGCCACATTTACCCCGGCACGCCCGCCGCGCCGGGGACCGGCCCGACCGTCCATCTTGCGCTGCCGGGCACGGTGGAAGAGTCCGCCGCCCGCTGCGTCGCCGCCGGGGGCGCGGTGATGGGCCCGGTCATCGAGATCCCGCCGGGCCGGTTCCAGTACGCGACCGACCCCGACGGCAACTCCATCGGCCTGTTCGAGAGCCGGGCCTGAGCCGGGGCGGCGCCCCCCTCCTGACAAAACGCGGGGGGGGGGGGGTTTTTTTTCCCCCCCCCCCCCCCCCTCCCCCCCCCCCCCCCCCCCCCCCCCCCCCCCCCCCCCCCCTCCCCCCCCCCCCCCCCCCCCCCCCCCCCCCCCCCCCCCCCCCCCCCCCCCCCCCCCCCCCCCCCCCCCCCCCCCC
>NZ_JBOCEF010000023.1:0-67468 GCF_050586345.1 Rhodovulum sp. DZ06 | reverse complement strand
CCCCCCCCCCCCCCCCCCCCCCCCCCCCCCCCCCCCCCCCCCCCCCCCCCCCCCCCCCCCCCCCCCCGCCCCCCCCCTCTCTCCCCCCCCCCCGAGCAGGAGCCTTCCATGGAGCTCTCCGACAAGACCGCCCGCCAGATGTTCGAGGAGCTGCGCGCCGCGCCCGGCCGCGTGCCCTACGGCTTCGGGACCCGGTCCATGCTGATCAATGTCGACCTGCAATGCGCCTGCACCCAGCCCGACAGGTACGTGACCGCCTATGACAACCACCCGCGGCAGATGGAGCACGTGAACGCCCTCGCCGCCCGCCAGCGCGCCCGCGGCCTGCCGGTGATCTGGACCCATGTCGGCTTCTGCGAAAGCGGCGAGGATTGCGGCATGTTCGGCACCCGCACCGACACGCCCGACAGCCTGCAGAACATCAAGCTCGGCTCCGACCGCGCCGCGCTCGACCCGCGGCTGACCGTCCATCCCTCGGACATCGTGCTCAACAAGAAGATGCCGAGCGCCTTCTTCGAGACGCACCTCACCTCGCTCGCCATCCACCACAAGATCGACACGGTGATCGTCACCGGCGGCTCCACCTCGGGCTGCGTGCGCGCGACCGTGGTCGACAGCCTCAGCCTCGGCTTCCACACCATCGTGGCCGAGGAATGCGTGGCGGACCTGCATGAATCCCCGCATTTCGCCAATCTCTACGACATGATGAAGAAATACGCCGACATCTGTTCGGTGGACGAGATCCATGCCTGGCACGACCGCTGCACCCGCGCCGCGGCCTGAGCCCGGCGCGCCGCCCGCCCCCGGCGCGGCGCCCATGGCCCGCCCCCGCCCCGCCCGCCTGCCCCGCTGGTCCGGGGTCGGCCCGGTTCCCGCCGGGATGCGCGGCGGGGCGCTGATGCTGGGCGATTTCGACGGCCTGCACCTGGGGCGCCGGCGGCTGCTGTCGCTGCTGCGCGGGGCCGCGTCAAGCTGCGGGGGCGACGCGCCCGGCCCCCGCGGCGCCCCCTTCGCGCCCCCCTTCGCCCCCGGCGGCTCCCCTGGCGGCCCCCGCGGCGCCCCGCCCCTCGCCCCCCCCTTCGCCCCGCCCCTCGCCCCCTGCGGCATCCCCCTCGGCGCGATGACCGCCGAGCCCCATCCCCGCGCCTTCTTCGCCCCCGGCGGGCCGCCCTTCCGGCTGACCTGCGGCGCGGCGCGGGACCTGGTCTTCGCCGAGGCCGGGCTGGGGATGCTCTACACCCCCCGGTTCGACCGGGCCTTCGCCGCCCTCGCGCCCGAAACCTTTTTCGAGGAGATCCTGGTCGGCGCCCTCGGCGTCCGCGCGCTGGTGTTCGGCGAGGATTTCCGCTTCGGCGCCCGCCGGGCCGGGGACGCCGCGCTGCTGGCCCGGCTCGGCGCCCGCCACGGGGTGCTGACCGTCGCCGCGCCCGAGCTGCGCGCGGACGGGGCGCGGGTCTCCTCCAGCCGGATCCGCGAGGCGGTCCGCGACGGGGACCTGGCCGGGGCCGCCGCGCTGCTGGGCCGCCCCTGGCGGACCGGGGTCGAACGGCTCGGCCCCGGGCGGGTGCGGTTCGACCGCGACCAGTTCCTGCCCCCGCCGGGCCTGCACGAGGTCGACGCGCTGGACGCCGCCGGCGCGCCCCTCGCGCGCACCGTGATCGCGGTCGGCCCCGGCCGGAGCGCCCGCTGCGCGGCGCCCCCCGGAACCGCCGCGCTGCGCTGGCGCTGACCGGCCCCGGGGCCGCGCCCCCCCCCCCGCCGGATCGCGCCCCGGCGGGGGGCGCGCCGGGGCGGCGCCTCAGCCCGCCTCGGCCTGGGCGCGGAAGGTCTCGAAGCTCCAGTAATCGCGGGTGGACGCGATCGCCCCCCCGGCGAAGCGGAACAGGTGGGTTCCGGGCAGCGCGATCTGCTGCCCGCGGCCCTTCAGCGGCCCCAGGTCCCGCGCCAGACGGCCGCGCAGCACGTAGGGCTGCACCGCCTCGGCGCCGCACAGGATCGGCTCGCCCCGCTCGAACCGCAGGTCCTCGAGCATCCCGAAGAACTGCGCCATCCCCGCCTCCAGCGCCGCGCGGCCCGCGCGGCCATGGCCCGACCCGGCCTCCTCGTGCCGCCCGTCCTCGGCGTAAAGGGCCGCCGCCGCGGCGGCGTCGTGGCGGTTGCAGGCGTCGTAACAGGCGTCGAGCAGCGCCTGCGGCGCGGTCGGAGAGGGCATGGGACAGGTCCTTTCGGGAGGGGGGGAAGGGGGAGGCCGGGCCTCCTCAGCCATCCTAGACCAAGCCCAAACCAAAACCAACCAATGCCGACCATGATGAACCAGAATTTCGCCGCCTCCCGGCCGTTTTCCGTGCCGATCCAACGCGCCCGGGGCGGTTCGCAGGGGGTCTCGCGCCGATCCTGCGCCGCGCCCTGCCGCGCGGCAAGCTCAACCAAGCCCCCATGGACGGTTGCCCGCCCCGCCCCCCCCATGCTACCGCGATGCTGGAACCGGCGCGGCGCGACGCGCGCCCGGCCGTCCTGGGGAGGGGACCGACCGATGACCACGCAAGACGCGGCCGAGGGGCCGCCGCCCGAGATCGCGCCGATCATCGCGGCGGTGCGCGGGCTGGCCGCCGAGGGCCGCCTGCCCGCCGAGCGCCGCCTGGCCGAGCAGCTCTCGGTCAGCCGCCACCAGCTGCGCCGCGCCCTGATCTGGATGCGCGAGAACGAGGAGATCGCCGCCCCGCGCCGCCGCGGCAAGGCCGCCGCCGCGGGCGCCGGCGCGATCTCGCAGATGGTGCGCAACACCAACCCGGTCGAAGTGGTCGAGCTGCGGATCATGATCGAGCCGACGCTGGCCCGCCTCGCCGCCCTGCGCGCGACCCCGGCCCAGATCGCCGCGATGCGCAAGGCGGCCGAGGACATCGCCCGCCGCGGCGCCGGGGCGGCCGACCTGCACCGGATGATCGCGGGGGCGAGCGGGAACACCCTGGCCGGGGAGTTCTACGACATGCTGCGGCGGATCGAGTTCGACGCGCGGCTGCGGCTCGACACCGGGTTGTCGAACCCGGCGGAAAGCGACGGCGACGAACATGCCCGCATCGTCGAGGCGATCGCCGCGCGCGATCCCGCCGCGGCCGAGAAGGCGATGCGCGACCACCTCACCACCGTGCACCGGCTGGCGACCATGGGCCCGCTCTGAGGGGACCGCCCGGCGGCCGCCCCGGCGCCCCCCGGGCTCACCCCCGGCGGGGGCGCGCGGGCGGGACCCGCGCGGCCTATTCGGCGGGCGCGCGCGACGGCCCCTTCTCGCGCGCCAGCGCCCGGGCCATGGTGGGGCCGATCAGCACCACCGCGAACATCCGCGCGATCTGCATGGTCATCACGAAGCTGACATCCGCGCCCGAATGGATCGCGATCAGCGCGATCGTCTCGACGCTGCCCGGCACCGTCGACAGCATCCCGGTCAGCAGGTCCGTCCCCGCCGCCACCGACAGCGCCGCGCCCGACAGCGCGCACAGCCCGATCAGCGCCAGCGACCCGCCGATCACCGCCGGCGCCGCGCGCAGCGCGTGGCGGACCAGGTCCGGCGTGAAGCGCAGCCCGACCTGCAGCCCGAGCACCAGGTAGGCGCCCGCCAGCAGCCAGCCCGGCGGCGCCGCCTCCGCCACGCCCCCGGCCTGAAGCCCCGCCGTGATCGCCAGCGGCGCCAGCGAGGCCGGCCCCGGCAGGAACGGCAGCAGCCGCGCCGCCGCCGGCCCCAGCGCCGCGATCCCCAGCGCCAGAAGCACGCCGCCCGGATCCTGCGCCCCGGTCTTCGCCGCCGCCTCGGCCCCCGCGGCCAGCACCCCGGCCACGCCGATCATCACCAGGATCACCGTCACCAGGCGGGTGATCTGCATGAAGGCCACCAGCCGGCTGTCCAGCCCCCGCTCATGCGCCAGCGCGATCACCGCGCCCGCCATGCCCGGCAGGAACCCCCAGACCGAGGTCTCGACCCCCAGCCCGGTCCAGCGCCCCACCCCGCGCCCCACCGCGAAGGCCGCGCCCAGCGTCATCGCCGCGAACAGCAGCACCACCGGCCACAGCCCGCCGATCACCCCGGCGATCTCGGCCGTCATGTAGTGCCCGATCATCACCCCCGCGACGCCCTGCGCAAGCTGGTGCGGCAGCGCGCCCACCCGCAGCCGCGCCCCGCGCAGCCCCGCGGCCGCGCCGACGGCCAGCGGCCCCAGGAGCAGGCTCGCCGGCACGTCGATCAGCCCCAGCGCCTGCCCGGCGAGAAGGGCGGCGAGCAGCAGCGCGCACCAGCGGACCAGCGGGGCGGCGAAGACGGAGGAGGGGGTCAATTCAGGTTCCAGTTCAAAGCGATGCGGCGTGCAGGGGCGGGCGGCGGTCGGCCCAGGGGAAGGCGCGCTCCAGCTGGGCGCAGACGCGCAGAAGGCGCGCCTCGCCCCCGAGCGGGGCGCCGAGCTGGACCCCGACGGGCAGCGGCGCATCGATGGGGAAGGCCGCGTCCGGGTCCGCCGGGGCCAGGCCCATCGGCACGCTCGCCGCCGGGCAGCCCGAGGCGTTGTAGACCGCCGTCAGCGGCGCGTGGTCCCAGAACCGGTCGTAGAACGCGTCCAGCGCCATGCCCTCGCCCGCCAGAAAGCCCAGCGGCGGCGCGGGCGCGGCGGTGACCGGGCTCAGGTGCAGGTCGACCCGCGCGAAGAACCGGCCCATGGCGCGCGCCGCGCGGTGCAGCTCTGCGATCGCGTCCATGTAATCGGCGGCGCCCAGGCCCCGCCCCTCGGCCGCCCAGGCGGCGTTGACCGGCTCGAGCAGCGCATCCGGGTCGTCGATCCCCCGCGCCGCGCCGCTCGCCTCCACCGAGGCGGCGACCACCGCCCCCGCGACCACCCGCCAGGCGCGCTTCACCGCCGCCGCGTCCCAGTCCGGCGTCGCCTCGACCACCTCGTGGCCCAGCCCGCGCAGCAGCGCCGCCCCCCGCTCCGCCGCCGCGATGCAGGGGGCCGAGATCTCCGCCCCCGCCGGGCCGCGCAGGTCCAGCGCGATGCGCAGCCGCTCCGGCGCGTCCGAAAGCGCGGCCAGGAACCCGCCCGCAGGCCCCGGCGGACAGGCGTAGGGATCGCCCGCATCCGGCCCCGCCGCCGCGTCGAGGAAGGCCGCCGCGTCCCGCACGGAGCGCGAGATCACGCCCATGGTCGCCATCCCGCCCATGCCCTCGGCCGGGCCGGGCCCGAGCGGCAGGCGCATCCGGCTCGGCTTCAGCCCGAACACCCCGCAATGGGCCGCGGGCACGCGGATGGACCCGGCCCCGTCCGAGGCCTGTGCCAGGGGCGCCATCCCCGCCGCCACCGCCGCCGCCGCGCCGCCCGAGGATCCGCCCGCGCTGCGCCGCGGGTCCCAGGGGTTGCGGCAGGGCCCGTGCAGCGCGCTCTCGGTGGTGAAGCTGAGCGACAGCTCCGGCGTGGAGGTCCGGCCCAGCAGGGCGAAGCCCGCCGCGCGCAGCCGGGCGACGAGGGTCGAATCCGCCGCGCCGATGCCGTCCGCGGTCAGGCGCGAGCCGCCCGAGAGCGCGCCGCCGCGCACCTGCAGCCCCGCGTTCTTGAGCAGGAGGGGCGTTCCGGCGAAGGGCCCGTCCGCGGCGCGCTCCGCCGTGATCGCGGGCGGGAATTCATGCACCACGGCCCCGAGCGCGGGGTTCAGCGCGGCGATCCGCGCGCGGGCGGCGTCGATGAACCGGTCGGGATGCGCCGGGTCGGCGCGCAGCAGCGCCGCCATGGCCAGGCCGACGGGCTCCGCCGTCCCCGCCGGGTCCGCCGCGCCCACGCGGGGGGACGGCGCGGCGGGGTCTGCGGGTCGATCCAGGTCGGTGGTCATGGGGGCTCCGGCAAGGGCGTCTGGTAAGGCGACCTTAGCGAGCCGCGACCCGGATGGCAACCACGACTCAACCTGAACCGGATTAAATGATTTTGGTTGGGGTTTGGTTGGGCCTCCAGGCCCAGGCCGCCCGGCCCGCGCGGCCCGGCTCAGAAATGCGACCGCGGCTCATCCGGCCTGCGCGCGGCGATGGCCAGGATGCCGCCCAGCAGGCAGAAGCCGATCGGGAACATGGTGAAGACGCCGAAGCCGAAGGCCTGGTGCATCAGCCCCGCCGCCGCCAGCATCAGGATGCCGCCCAGCAGCGCCCGGGCGCGGGCCATCGCCCCGCCCGCGATCGCCAGCAGCGGCGCGAAGAAGCTGGCGAAGCGGACCAGCTCGACCTCGCCGACCATGCCGAAGGTCTCGCCGATCTCGTGGTGATGGCGGACCAGCTCGGTATATCCGAAGCCGAAGAAGCCCACGACCATCGCCACGAGGCCGCCGATCAGTCCCAGCGCCAGGGCCGCGTTGCGCATGTCTCCGTTCCTTTCCGCCATCTTCGTGAAGGGCAGATAGGCGTCGGGGCCGGGCGGGTTCAAGGCGCGATGCGGCGGGATGCGCCGCGGGGCGCGGCGGGGAAGCGGCCCGCGGCAAGCCTAGGCGGGCGCCAAAAGCCCGGGGGGCGGCGCGGGGCCGCCCCCCGAAGCGCCCTCAGAACGGGCTGTCGGGGAAGTAGAACTTCGCCGCGTTCTCCGGCGTGATCCGCTCCGAGCCGATGATGAACCGGCCCGAGACCGGCGTCTTCGACACCATCCCCAGCGCCGTCAGCTCGATCGCCGTGGCGATCTGCGCCGGCGGGTACGTCACGTTCACCGGCAGCATCGGGTCGCCGTCCATGATCCGCTTGACGATCTCCTTCATCCCGGCGCCGCCGACGACCCACATCTCGTCGTTCCGGCCCGCCTGGTCGATGGCCGCCAGCACGCCGGTGGCCATGTCGTCATCCGCCGCCCAGACCGCGTCGATCTTCTCGTACTTGCTCAGGAAATCCTGCATCACGTTGAAGGCGTCGTCGCGGTTCCAGTTGCCGTGCTGCATGTCCAGCACCTCGATCCCCGACCCCTCGATCGCCGCCTCGAAGGCCGCCACGCGCTCATTGTCGAGGGTCGTGGGGATGCCGCGCAGCACCACCACCTTGTCGCCCTCCCCGAGCTTCTCGGCGAAATACTCGCCCGCCACGCGGCCGAAACCGGTGTTGTCGCCCGCGACGTACAGGTCCTCGATCCCGGGAACCGAGAGGCCCCGGTCCACCACCGTCACCCAGATCCCCTGCTGCTTGACGTATTGCACCGGGGCGGTCAGCGGCTCGGATTCGAAGGGCAGCACCACCAGCGCGTCGATGCCGCGGGTCGCCACCATGTCCTCGATGTCGTTGACCATCTTGCCCGCGTCCCCGGCGGTGGACAGCACGAAGCTCAGCTGCGGATAGGTCGCCTCCAGCCGCTTGATCGCCTCGCGGGCATGGAAGTTCAGCCCGCCCATGAAGCCGTGGGTCGCCGAGGGGATGGCGACGCCGATCACCTTCTTCTCGGCGGCCTGCCCCGCCCCGGCGAGGCCCATCGCCATCGCGCCCGCCATCGCGAGGCCGAGCCCCGCCCTGAACAGATCCCTGCGCTGCATATCCGGTCTCCTCCCTGTTGCGCGGCGGGCGGGGGCCCTCCGCCCCGATGCGCCCTGCCGCGGTTGATTGCGGCCGATCAGCCGTCGGCCTTCCGTTCCCGCTGCAACACGACGGCGAGAATGACGATCACGCCCTGGATCGCGCCGTTCAGGTACGGGCTGACGATCGAGGCGAGGTTCAGGATGTTGTCGATGAGGCTGAGGATCAGGACCCCGACCACCGCGCCCCAGACGCGGCCCGAGCCGCCCTTCAGGACCGTGCCGCCGATGATGACCGCGGCGATGGCCTCCAGCTCCCACAACATGCCGGTGCCGCCCGAGGCGGAGCCGAGCCGCGGCACGTACATCACCGTCGCGACGCCCACCAGCAGGCCGAGCAGCGCGTAGGTCGCCATCCGCACCCGGTCGACGCGGACCATGGACCAGCGCGCGACCTGCTCATTCGCGCCGATGGCGGCGCAGTGGCGCCCGAAGGGGGCGGCGCGCATGGCGATCTCGCCCAGGATCGCGACGAGGGCGAAGACGATGATCGGCCAGCTGATCCCGAGAATCCCGTCGTAGTAGACCGGGCGATAGAGCGTCCGAAGCTCGTAGTTCAGCGAGATGGTGCCCCCGTCCGCCATCCAGGTGGTCAGCGAGCGATACAGCCCCATGGCCCCCAGCGTGACGATGAAGGGCTCGATCCGGGCCTTGGCGATCAGCGCGCCGTTGAGCAGCCCGGCGCCCAGCCCCGCCAGAAGCGCGACCCCCATCCCGGCGAGGATGGTCCAGACGGACACGCCCATGGTGTCGACCAGCCCGTTCATGGCCAGGATCGTGACCCCCGCGGTGAACGCGGCCATCGAGCCGACCGACAGGTCGATCCCCCCCGCGGTGATGACGAAGGTCATCCCCACCGCGATGATGCCGATGAAGGCCGAGCGCGCGAGCACGTTGGTGATGTTCGCCGCGCCCAGGAAATTGTCGTTCAGCGCGGCCCCGAGCGCGATCAGCGCGGCCAGCGCCAGCACCGGCCCCAGCACGTGCAGCCCCGGCAGGCGGCGGCGCGCGGCGGGCTTCTCCGGCGCCCCCTGCTCTCTCGCGGCGGTTTCGGACATGGCGGTCATGCCGGTTCCTTCTCCCTGTCAGTCGGGCCATCAGTCGGGGCCAGCCCCATGGCGAGGCGCAGGATCGGCCCCTCGGCCACCTCCGCGCCCTGCACCTCTCCCGCGATCCGGCCGCGATGCATCACCAGCACCCGGTCCGACAGGCCGATCACCTCGGGCAGCTCCGAGGACACCACGATCACCCCCCGCCCCTCGGCGGCGAGCTTTGCGATGAAGGCGTAGATCTGCGCCTTGGCGCCGATGTCGACGCCGCGGGTCGGCTCGTCGATGATGATGACGCCGGGCTCGGGCAGCAGCGTCTTGGCCAGCAGCAGCTTCTGCTGGTTGCCGCCCGACAGGCCGCCCGCATGCATCCCCGGGTCGCGCGCGGCGATGGCGAAATCGGCGATGGCGCCGTCCAGCGCCCGCGCCTCGGCCGCGGTGTCGATCAGCCCCCGCCGCGTGAACCGCTCGAGCGCATTGAGCGTCAGGTTCTGCGCCAGCGGCGCGTCCAGCAGCAGGCCCTTTTCCTTGCGGTCCTCGGTCAGATAGGCGAGGCCCGCCGCGTGGATCGCCCGCGCATTGCCGGCGGGAACCGCGCGGCCCAGCACCTCGATGGCGCCGCGCGCGGGCCGCAGCCCGGCGATGCCCTCCATCAGCTCTGTCCGCCCGGCGCCGACCAGGCCCGCGACGCCCAGGACCTCGCCCCGGCGCAGGGTGAAGGAGGCGTCCTCGGCATGGCCCGGCACGGTCAGCCCGCGCACCACCAGCGCCGGTTCCGCGCGCGGGACGGCCTTCGGGGGGAACAGGTCCGACAGCTCCCGCCCCACCATCGCGTTGGCCATCGCGTCCTCGGTGAAGCCCGCGGCCGGGCGATGCGCCACCCGCACGCCGTCGCGCAGCACGGTCACCTCGTCGGCGATCCGCGCCACCTCGCCCAGCTTGTGCGAGGTATAGAGCACCGCCGTCCCCGCCGCCCGCAGCCGCTCGATCAGCGCCAGCAGCACGTCGGTCTCGCGCGCCGTCAGCACCGCGGTCGGCTCGTCCATGATCAGCACGCGGGCGTTCAGGCCGAGCGCCTTGGCGATCTCCACCATCTGCCGCTCGGGGACCGAGAGGTCGGCGCAGCGCCGCCCCGGGTCCACCGCGCAATCGAGCCGCGCCAGCAGGGCCTTGCACTCGGCCCGCATCTCCGCCCGGCGCAGAAGCGGCCCGCGGGTCATCTCGCGCCCCAGGAAGATGTTCTCCTCGACCGTCAGGGGCATGGCGAGGTTGAATTCCTGGTGGATCATCGCGATCCCGCGGGCCTCGGCATCGCGATGCGAGGCGAAGGCGGCGGGGACGCCGTCCACCTCCAGCGCGCCCTCGGACGGCGCCAGGTGCCCCGACAGGATCTTCATCAGCGTCGACTTGCCCGCGCCGTTCTCCCCGATCAGCGCGTGGACGCGGCCGGGGCGCAGGTCGAAATCAACCCCGCTCAGCACCCGGTTGGGGCCGAAATCGCGGCTGACACCCTTGGCTGAGAGGATGGGGCCGCTCACAGCGCGGTCCACTTGCCGTCGCGCCTGGCCGAGGCCACGCAGGCCTCGACGAAGCGCAGCCCCATCAGCCCGTCCGCCACGCCGGGGAACATGACCCCCGCGGGCGCCGCCGCCCCGTCCCGCGCGGCGCGGATGGCCGCCGCGGTCTCGGCATAGATGTTGGCGAAGGCCTCGAGATACCCCTCGGGGTGGCCCGGCGGGATGCGCTGCAGCCGCGTCGCCGCTTCCCCCGCCGTCGCCCGGGTCAGGATCCGCGGCGCCTCGCCCAGCTGCGCCGCGCGCAGGGTCTCCGGCGTCTCCTGCGCCCATTCGAGCGAGCCGCGGTCGCCGTAGACCCGCAGCACCAGCCGGTTCTCGTTCCCCGGCGCGACCTGGGAGCACCACAAGGCCCCCCGCGCCCCGGACGCATAGCGCAGCAGCGCCCGCGCATCATCGTCCAGCGTGCGCCCCGCGCCGAAGCTGGACAGGTCCGCGCTCACCGCCTCCGGCGCCTCTCCGGTCACGAAAGCGGCGAGCTGGAAGGCGTGCGTCCCGATATCCCCCAGCGCGCCCCCGGCGCCGGAGCGCGCCGGGTCGGTGCGCCACTCGGCCTGCTTGGACCCGAGCTGTTCGGCGGGCGCCGCCAGCCAGTCCTGCACGTATTCCACCTGCACGCCGCGCAGGGCGCCGATGAAGCCGCCCGCCACCATCTCCCGCGCCGCGCGGATCATCGGGTAGCCCGAGTAGTTATGCGTCAGGGCGAAGAGGGCGCCGGATTTCTCCGCCTCCTTCGCCAGCTTGCGCGCCTCGGCCCCCGTGGCGGTCATCGGCTTGTCGCAGATCACGTGGATGCCGCGGCGCAGGAAGGCGCGGGACGGGGCGAAATGCATGTGGTTGGGGGTGACGATGGCCACCGCCTCGATGCCGTCCTTCAGCCGCGCCTCGCGCTTCGCCATGGCTTCGAAGTCGTCATAGGTCCGGTCCGCCGCCAGCCCCAGCGCCGCGCCGCTCTCCCGCGCCTTTTCGGGGGTCGAGGACAGCGCCCCGGCGACCAGCTGGAATTCCCCGTCCATGCGCGCGGCGATGCGGTGGACGGCGCCGATGAAGGCGTCCTTGCCGCCCCCGACCATGCCGAGCCGGATCGGCCCCTCGCGCCCGGCGAAGCGGCTCATCGGGGCCTCCCGTCGATAAGAATGCCGTCATAGAAGATGGCCGAGCCGGGATTCATCCGCACGCCCCAGGACGGGTTCGCACGCAGCCAGTCGGCGACCTCCTCGATCGTCTCGAAGGCGCGGGCGTCTTCGATCCGGTTGGATCCGGAGGGGAAGCACTTGTAGCCATTCGTGCGCCCATCGGCGCCGGGCTTTTGCCCCCACTGGTAGAAGGGGCGGCAGATCTGGCCCCGCGCGTTGCGAGCGGTGATGTCGGTCATCGGTCCAGCCCCAGCATCCGGCGGTTGGCGTCCATGTCGGCGCCCCCGTCGGCGAAATCGTCGAAGGCCCGGTCGGTGACGCGGATGATGTGGTCCTTCACGAACGCCGCGCCCTCGCGCGCGCCGTCCTCGGGGTGCTTCAGGCAGCACTCCCACTCCACCACCGCCCAGCCGTCGAAATCGTTTCCGGCGAGCTTCGAGAACACCGCCCCGAAATCCACCTGCCCGTCGCCGGGGGAGCGGAACCGCCCGGCCCGGTCGACCCAAGCCTGGAAGCCGCCATAGACCCCCTGCCGCCCGGTCGGGTTGAACTCCGCATCCTTGACGTGGAACATCCCGATCCGCTCGGCATAGATGTCGAGATGCTGCAGGTAATCGAGGCATTGCAGCACGTAATGGCTCGGGTCGAACAGCATCTTCGCCCGCGGATGGTTCCCCACGCGCGAGAGGAACATCTCGAAGCTCGCCCCGTCATGCAGGTCCTCGCCGGGGTGGATCTCGAAGCAGATGTCGACGCCATGCGCATCGGCATGGTCCAGCAGCGGCCGCCAGCGGGCGGCGAGCTCGTCGAACGCCGCCTCCACCAGCCCCGCGGGGCGCTGCGGCCAGGGATACAGGTACGGCCAGGCCAGCGCACCCGAGAACGCCGCCATCCGGTCGAGGCCGAGATTGCGCGACGCCTCGATGGTCCGCTTCACCTCCTCCACCGCCCAGGCCTGCCGCGCCTTGGGGTTCCCGCGCACAGCCTCGGGCGCAAAGCCGTCGAAGGCGAGGTCATAGGCCGGGTGGACCGCCACCAGCTGGCCCTGGATATGCGCCGACAGTTCCGTGATCGCGACGCCCGCCTCGGCCGCCTGCCCCGCCAGCGCGTCGCAATAGTCCTTCGAGGCGGCGGCGCGGCCGAGGTCCATGAACCGCCCCTCGCCCGACGGGACCTGCACGCCGCGATAGCCGCAGCCCGCAGCCCAGGCGCAGATCGCCTCCCAGCGTCGCCGCAGGCCGCCCCCTCCCCGGGAATCGACTCTGCAATCGTTTGCATGGACGATGGTTGATGCTGCAAACGATTGCAACCCCCTTGCCGAGGGGTCATTCTGGCCCCCGCAGCAGGGGGAGCGCATGGACACGAGGCCGGTCACGATCCAGGACGTCGCGCGGGTCGCGGGCGTCTCGACATCCACCGTCAGCCGCACGCTCTCGCGCCCCTCGGTGGTGGCCAAGGCGACGCGGCAGGCGGTGATGCGCGCGGTGCAGGCGACCGGCTACCAGGTCAACCACACCGCGCGGAACCTGCGCCGCCAGCGCACGGGCAGCGTCATCGCGCTGGCCCCCAACCTCGCCAACCCGTTCTTCAGCCAGATCCTCGCCGGCATGTCGGCGGTGCTGAGCGCGCGCAACTATGGCCTGCTGATCGCCGACACCCAGATGGGGCCGGACCCGGACGACCGCCTGCGCCGCTACCTGACCAGCGGGCTGGCCGACGGGCTGGTGCTGTTCGACGGGGGGCTGTCGGCGGCCGCGCTCGACGTGCCGGGGCGCCCGCCGGTGATCACGGCCTGCGAATGGATGCCGGGGGACCTGCCCTCGATCCGCGTCGACAACGCCCACGGGGCCGAGCTCGCCGTCGCGCATCTCGCCGATCTCGGGCACCGGAAGATCGGCCATGTCACCGGCCCGCATGGCAACGTGCTGGCCCGCGCGCGCCTCGACGGCTGGCGCGCGGCGATGGCGGCGCGCGGGCTCGCGGCGCCGGACGCCTGGATCTTCGAGGGCGATTTCTCCATGGACAGCGGCGCCATGGCCGCCGCGCGCTGGCTGGCCGCGCCCGACCGGCCGACGGCGCTGTTCTTCGCCTCGGACGAGATGGCGGTGGGCTTTCTCGGGGCCGTGCGGCGGGCCGGGGTGCAGGCGCCGCGGGACGTCTCGGTCGTCGGCTTCGACAATATCGAGGTCGGCGCCCATCTCTCCCCGCCCCTCACCACCATCCGCCAGCCGCGCACCCAGATCGGCGAGCGGGCGGCCGAGCTGCTGCTGGCGCTGATCGCGGGCGAGGACGGCGCGGGGATTGAGCGGGTGATCCCCGTCGACCTGATCCTGCGCGAAAGCACCGCCGCGCCGGCGCAAACCGCGGGATGACCCCGATCAAGGCGCGTTCAAGGCGGGTGCGGTAACGAAACCCTCCGGGCGGCCTGCGCCCGGGCGGGAGGGAGGACCGACATGACCGACGCGACCACCCGTGGCTGGGACGCCATCGTCATCGGATCGGGCATGGGCGGCATGGCCGCCGCCGCCGCCCTCTCGAAGCTCGGGCGCCGGGCGCTGCTGCTGGAAAAGCACTGGACCCTGGGCGGGCAGACCCACAGCTTCTCGCGCCACGGCTTCACCTGGGACGTGGGCCTCCATTACCTCAGCTGCGCCGCGCCGCAGGACCGCGAACGCAAGCTGCTCGACTGGATCGCCGACAGGCCGATGGAGTTCGCGTCCCTCGGCGCCGTCTACGACATCCTGCACCTGGGCGACGCCCCGCCCCTGCCCCTTTCGCGCCCCTACGAGGCGCAGGAGCGGGACCTGAAGGACCGCTTCCCGGACCAGGCCGAGGCCATCGAGGGCTGGACCCGCGCGCTGCGCGCGGGGCGCGAGACGCTGATGAAGGCGACCTCGACCCGCGCGATGCCGCGGCTGGCGGGCGAGCTGCTCGGCTGGTGGAACCGCCGCGCCATCGCCGACTGGGGGCTGCGCACCACGCGCGAGGTGATCGACGGGCTGACGGACGACCCGGCGCTCGCCGCCGTGATGGCGGCGCAATGGGGCGACCATGGCGGGCGCCCCGGCGCGGCCAGCTTCGCCATGCATGCCGGCATCGCCGGGTCCTACCTCGTCAGCGGCTCCTGGCGCCCGGTCGGCGGCGCGGGCGCCTTCGCCGATCACATCATCCCCACCATCACGAAGACCGGCGACGCCCGCGCGGGGGTCGAGGTCGCGGCCCTGCTGATCGAGGACGGCGCCGCCGTCGGGGTCCGCACCGCCGCGGGCGAGGAGATCCGCGCGGGCGCCGTCATCTCCGACATCGGCGCGCGCGAGACGGTGGACCGCCTCCTGCCCGTCCTGACGACGGAGGTCGAGGCCTGGGCCGCCGACATCCGCGCCCTCCCGTCCAGCATCGCCCATTTCACCCTGTTCCTCGGGTTCGAGGGGGATATCGAGGCCGCGGGCGCCACCCCCGCCAATCACTGGCTGTTCCCGACCGGAGAGACGGACGTGATCTGGACCGACGCCCCGGACGGTCCGCCGCCGCAGATGACCGTCTCCTTCGGCTCGCTCAAGGACAAGGCGCATGATCCCGGCCCGCGGATGCGCCACACCGGGCAGCTGCTGTGCTGGGCCGACTGGGAAAGCGTCGCGGCCTGGGCCGGGGCCGCCCCCGGTGCGCGGGGCGAGGGCTACGCGGCGTTCAAGGCGCAGGTGGAGGAGGCGATGATGGCGCTCTTCGCCCGCCGGTTCCCGGAGCTGGCGAAGATGGTCGTCTACCGCGAGCTCGCCACCCCCCTCTCGACCGCCGCCTTCACCGGACATCGGGAAGGGGCCTTCTACGGGCTCTCCACCACGCCCGCGCGGCTGATGTCGGACGCGCTGCGGATGAAGACGCCGGTCCCGGGCCTGTTCCTGGCCGGACAGGACGTGCTGACGCCGGGCGTGCCAGGGGCGCTCTGGGGCGGGCTTCTGTGCGCCGCCGCCGTCGACCCGAAGGTGTTCCGGCATTTCGGCGGCTAGGGGGACGCCGGGCGCCCCCCCGCCCCCTTCAGCCCACGGCGGAGGCGTCTTCGAACAGCCCCAGGAACCGCTCGCGCAGGTCGCGCTTCAGCACCTTGCCGCTGGCGTTCTTGGGCAGCGCCTCCACCACCTCGACATGCTGCGGGGCCTTGAAATGCGCCAGCCGCTCGCGGCACCAGGCGCGCAGCTCCTCCGGGGAGGGGCTCTCGCCATCCTTGGCCACCACCACGGCGGTGATCGCCTCGATCCAGCGGGGGTGAGGCGCCCCGAACACCGCCACCTCGGCCACCGCGGGGTGGTGGAAGATCGCCTCCTCCACCTCGCGGCTGGCGACGTTCTCTCCGCCCGTCTTGATCATGTCCTTCTTGCGGTCGACGACATAGAGATACCCGTCCTCGTCGAACCGCCCCAGGTCGCCGGAATGGAACCAGCCGTTCTTGAAGGACTCCGCCGTCTTCTCGGGCTGGTCGTGATACCCAAGGATCAGGTGCGGCGAGCGGTGGACGATCTCGCCGACCTCGCCCACCGGCACGGGGCGGTCCTCGTCATCCACCACCCGCGTCTCCACGTTGATCGCCGGACGGCCCGCCGAGCCGAGCTTGGTCAGCTGCTCCTCGGGGCGCAGGATGGTGGCGAGCGGCGCCATCTCGGTCTGGCCGTAGAAGTTCCAGAGGCGGATCCCCGGCAGGCGGCGGCTGAGTTCTTCAATCACCGCCGTGGGCATGATCGAGGCGCCGTAATAGCCCTGCTTGAGGCTCGACAGGTCCCGCTTGTCGAAATCGGGGTGGCGCAGCAGGCCGATCCACACCGTGGGCGGGCAGAACAGCTTGGTCACCCCCTCGCGCTCGATGGTCTCGAGCATCGCCGCGGGGTCGGCGCGGTCATGCAGGATGTTCACCGCGCCGAGATACAGCGAGGGCGTCAGGAAGCAGTCGAGCTGCGCGCAGTGGAACAGCGGCAGGCAGTGCAGCTCCACCGCGTCGGGGCCCATCTCTCCGTCGATGATGGTGCTGACATAATTGGCGTAGAGCGCCGAGGCGGTCAGCATCGCGCCCTTGGGGCGGGATTCCGTGCCGCTCGTGTACATCATCTGGCACGGGTCCTCGGGGCCGACTTCCACCCAGGGCTCGGTCGTGTCGGGATGCGAGAGCACCGTGTCGATCGAGGTCCAGCCCGGCCCCGGGTCCACCCCTTCATGGGGCAGGAAGAAGCGTTGCGGCGCGGCGCCGTCCATCTGCGCCACCGCCTCGTCCGCCACGGCGCAGAGCGCGTCCTCGACGCAGAGCGTCGTCGCCCCGGAATGGCCGAAGATATAGGCGAGGTCGGCGGCGTTGAGCATGAAGTTCACCGGCACCATCACCGCGCCGATGCGCGCGAGGGCGAAGCGCAGCACCACGAAGGTCCGGCTGTTGCGCGACAGCAGCGCCACCCGGTCGCCCCGGCCGATCCCGGCGGCGCGGAACCCGTTGGCGGCGCGGTTCACCGCCTCGTCCAGTTCGGCATAGGTGTCGCGCCGGTCCCGGAAGGCCAGCGCCACCCGGTCCGGGGTGCGCGCGGCGCTGCGGCGCAGAAGATCGCCGATCTGCTGGCTGCGCGGGCGGCGCAGCGTTTCGTCATCGCTCATGTGTCGTGGTCCTCCCAAGGATCATTGCGGCGCCGCCGGGCGCGCCCCTCTGGCGGGGGCGTCGAAGCGGCGGGCGACGGGGATCATACCGCGCATCGGCAGGCAGGCCAGCCTGCCGCCTGGGCGCCCCGCCGCCCGCCGCCCGCGCCCCCCCCTCCCCCGGACCCGGAACCCGTGCCCGGAACCCGGACCCGGCAACCGGAACCCGGGCCCGGCGGCAGGCTCAGCGCGCGGCGTCCAGGATCTCCATCACGTCCGCGGGGCCCGCGATGGGGCGCGGGTTGGTCCGCCCCCAGATGTCGTCCATCGTGTATTCGGCGATCTGCCCGAAGCGGTCCTCGCCCACCCCCACGGCCGAGAGCGAGCGCGGCATCCCCAGCCCGGCGATGAACCGGTCCACGCTTTCCCCCGCCGGGCGGTCCGGGGCGCCGAAGGCCGCGCGGATCGCCGCCTGGCGCCCGGCGTTGGCCGCCTCGTTCCAGGCCAGCACGAAGGGCGACATCACGCAGGAGGTATGCCCGTGCGGCACGTCGCACAGCCCCCCCAGCACGTGGCCGATGGCATGGCTCGCCCCCATCGGCACCCCGGCGATGATCGGCAGCATCGACTGCCACACCCCCATCTGGCATTTCAGCCGCGCCTCCAGGTCCCCCGGGTCCGCCTTCACCCGCGGCAGCCCCTCGATCAGCAGCGCCAGCGCGCTGCTCGCCAGCCCGTCGCAGTAATCGTTGGACTGGAAGCTCTGCAGCGTCTCGATGGCGTGGTCGAGCGCCCGCACCCCCGTCGACAGCCACAGCCATTCGGGCGTGTGCCGGGTCAGCGCCGGGTCGAGGATGATCGACACCGGGGCCATCATCCGCTCCTGGTAGCCCTGCTTGGCCTTCGTCTCCGGGTCCGTCGCGCCCGAAAGCGGGTTGAACTCGCCCCCCGACAGGGTGGTGGGCACGCAGATCGTGCGGATGTCCTGCGGGGCGAATTGCGGCAGCACCATCGCCCCGGTCTCGTCCACCGTGATGTGGTAATCGCCCATCGCCGCCGCGTCGCGCACGTCGTGCCTGAGCATCACCGGCACGATCTTGGCGACGTCGGTGACCGAGCCGCCGCCGATCGAGACGACCAGGTCCGCCCCCGCCGCCCGCGCCGCATCCGCCGCGGCGATCACGTCGGTGCGCGGCCCGTGCGGGGCGACCCCGGTGAAGGTCCCCGCGTGGCGGGCCCCCAGCGCGGCCTCGACCTGCGCGATCTCGTCCGTCCCCTCGGCCAGCGAGCGGCTGGCGACCAGGAACACCCGGGACGCGCCGAGGCGCTCGGCCTCGGCCGCGAGGGCGGGGGCGACGCGTTCGCCGAACACCACCCGTTCGGTGGAGGTGAGCGTGACGGCCCCGGTCTGAAGCGTGGACATGGCGGATCCTCCCATGGATCTTTTCGTTGCGGTTTTCATGATTTTCGTGGTCGCGGCGCCGCGCCCGCCCCTCCCGGACCGGCGCGGCGACGACAGGGGGGCGGGCCTCAGCCGGCGGCGCCGAACCGCTCGCCCTTCACCTTCAGGCCGGCGCCCTCGCGGTCCCAGGCGTCGGGGGTCGCCCCCTCGGCCCGCAGCTCGTGCTTCAGCACCTTGTTGCTCGGCGTCTTGGGCAGCTCGGGCAGCACGCGGATGTAGCGGGGGACCATGAAATAGGCCATCCGGTCGACCAGGAAGCGCAGCAGCGCCTCGGGGTCGATCTTCGCGCCCGCGACCGGGGCGACGCAGACCAGCACGTCGTCCTCGGAATGCTCGGACGGCACCGCCACGGCCGCCGCCTCGGAGACGTCGGGATGGGCCAGCACCTCGGATTCCACCTCGAACGAGGAGATGTTCTCGCCCCGCCGCCGGATCGAATCCTTCATCCGGTCGGTGAAGAAGAAATTCCCCTCCGCGTCGCGGATGAAGGCGTCGCCGGTGTGGAACCAGCCGTTGCGCCAGGCCTTCGCCGTCGCCTCGGGGTTCTTGTAATAGCCCGAGTTCATCGCCCAGGGCCGGTCGGTGCGCACGATCATCTCGCCCATCACCCCGACCGGGACCTCGCAGTCGTTCTCGTCCACCAGCCGCACCTCGACCCCGTCCCGCGGCTTGCCGCAGGCGCCGCGCACCGACGGGTTCGCCTCGGACACGATGGGGGTGGAGACCTCGGTCATGTTGAAGATCGTGCGCACGTCGACGCCGAACCGGGTCGCGAAGCTTTCCGCATCCGCCGGAAGCGGCACCATCAGCGCCAGCCGCAGCGGGCTGTCGGCGTCGTCCGCGCGCGCCGGGCGCTTCTCGAGGAAGCTCGCCATCACCCCGAGCAGGAACGCCACCGTAGCCCCGGTGCGCCGCACGCTGTCCCAGTAGGTCGCGGTGTCGAACCGGTCGACCACCGCGATCGAGGCGCCGCGGGCCAGCATGCAGAACATCGGCCCCATGCCGCCGATATGGAACATCGGCGCGTTGATCATGTAGCGGTCGTCCTCGGTCACGAAGGGCCAGCTTTCGGGCCCCGCGTTGGAGAACAGGTGCAGGTAGGAGGTCAGCACCCCCTTGGACGGCCCCGTGGTCCCCGAGGTGTAGATGATCGCCATCGGGTCCCAGGGCTGGATAGCCCGCGCCGGGGCCGCCAGCACCCCGCTCTCGGGCAGCATCACGTCGTCGTAATGCACCGCCGGCAGGCAGTCCGCCTCGGCCCGCGGGCCGGTGACGATCAGCGCCTCGATGGCGGCGAGGTCGCGCCCCTCCAGCCGCGGGACCAGCGCCCCGTCGACGATCGCGAGCCGCGCGTCCGACACCGCCAGCACGTGCTCCAGCAACCCGCCCTTGTAGGCGGTGTTGATCGGCACGTAGACCGCCCCGAGGTAATTGAGCGCGAAGAAGATGCGGATCTGCGCGCGGCTGTTGGGCATCCAGACCAGCACGTGGTCGCCCTGCCCCACGCCCCGCCGCTGCAGGCCGAGCGCGGTCTGCACCACCAGTTCCCGGAACCGGGCGTAGGTCCATTCCTCGCCGTCGTCGTCGAACACGGCGAAGACCTTCTCGGGGCGCTCGCGCGCCCAGCGGTCGACCAGGGCGCGCGTCACCACGCGGTCATGCGGCGGAATGCGCGGGTCGGCGATCTCGGGCGCCTGCGGCGCGGGTTCCACGTCGATCATGTGTTTTCCTCCCAGGATGTCTCGGTGCGCAGGCGGCCCGGGGCGTCTCCTCCCGCCCCGCGCCGCCGCGCGCTCAGCCTTGCGCGGCCCCGCCCGCGGCCCCGCCGCCGATCACGTAGTCGGCCAGGTCCGCGCTGCGGGTCATGCGCCAGAAATCGTCGTGCCGCCACGGCGTGATCGCCACCACGCGGCCCTTGCTGTTGCGGTACCAGTTGTCCATGCCCGGATGGGTCCAGACCATCGCCGCGTGGGCCGCGTCCACCTTCGCGTTGTAGGCGTCGTGGACCTCCCGGCGCACCTCCACCGTGCGGGCGCCCGCGGCGAAGGTCTTCTGCAGCAGGTCCAGGATGTAGTGCACCTGGCTCTCCACCGGGGTGATCACGCTGCCCCCGTGCCCGAGGCCGATATTCGGCCCCAGCAGGGTGAACAGGTTGGGAAATCCGGGGACCGCGGTCCCGAGATAGGCGCGCGCGTCATCCCCGTCCCAGGTCTCGGACAGCGCCGCGCCCCCTTCGCCGCGGACTTCCATCGAGGACAGCAGCTCCGTCGCGTGGAACCCGGTCCCCAGGATCAGCACGTCCACCTCGTGGCGCGACCCGTCGGCGCCGACCAGCACGTTCCCCTCGACCCGCTCCAGCCGCTGGTCGACCAGGGTCACGTCCTCGCGCGCCACGGTCCGGTACCAGCCGTTGTCGAGCAGCATCCGCTTGCCGAAGGGCGGGAAATCCGGGGTCACCTTGTCGAACAGGTCCTGCCGGTCGCCCAGCTCGGCCCGGATGTAGCGGATGAAGGCGGCGCGGTGCGAGTCGTTGGTCGCGTTGATCGCGCGGCCCGCGTCCTCCCAGTCCGGGTCGCGCTGAAGCGAGGCATGGACCCGGTCGTTGAAGGTCCAGGCCAGCCGCTGGCGGTACCATTTCTGGTAGAGCGGGACCTCGGCGATCAGCCAGCGGATCTCCTCCGGCACCGGTTCGCGGAATTTCGGGAACGGCGCCGCCCATTGCTTCGAGCGCGCGAAGACCGTCAGGTGCGCGACCTCCTCGGCGATGGCGGGCACGATCTGCATCGCGCTGGCGCCGTTGCCGACGATGCCGACGCGCTTGCCCTTCAGGTCGATCCCCTCGGGCCACTCGGCGGTGTGGAAGCACGGGCCGGGAAAGCCGTCCAGCCCCGGGATCGGCGGCACCTTGGGGATGGTCAGCACCCCGACGGCCGAGAACAGCGCGTCCGCCTCCTGCACCGCCGCGCCCTCCGGGCCGCGCGTCGTGATGCGCCAGCGCCCGGCGGCCGCGTCCCACTCCGCGCGCTCCACCCTGGTGTGGAACCGGGTGTGGGCGCCGAGGCCGAAATCGGCGGCGACCTTGCGGAAATAGGCGTGCAGGTCGCCCTGCAGCGCGAAGTAATGCGACCAGTCGTATTGCGCGAAGGAGAAGGAGTAGAGGTGGTTCGGCGTGTCCACCCCGGCGCCGGGATAGGTGTTCTCGCGCCAGGTGCCGCCGAAATCGCCCGCCGCCTCCAGGATCTCGAACGGGATCCCCGCCGCCTGCAGGTGGATCGCGGCGCAGATGCCGGACATGCCCGCGCCGACGATCGCCACCTTGAACCCCTCGGGCTGGCCAAGGGTCCGCGGGCGCAGGGTGCGGTCCGAGATCTCCTGCGCGACGATCTCGCCGTACTCGGCCCCGATCGGCTCGGCCATAGACGCGGACAGCATCCGCGCCAGCGCCTCGGGCGCGGGCGTCGCCGGGTCCGCGCCCCCCGCCCGCCAGTCCTTGATGGCGGCGGCGGCGGCGGCGCGGATCTCGGCCTGCCGGGCCTCGGGCAGGCCGCCCGAATCATTGTCGTCCAGCCCCCTGCCCCGGCGCGGGGCGTATTCGCCCTCGAGCCAGCCCATGTCCCCCGTCAGGTGCACCAGGACAAGCTGCAGCGTGGGGACATTGGCGATGGCGACGGCGTCCGCGAGCCGCGAGTCCCAGGTGGCCGCCGGATGTGCCGATTCCGCCAAACTCATGAAATTCCTCCCAGTTCCATCGCAGGGCTTGCGCCTGCCGCACATAACCTGCGCCTTGTCGTTGACATAAGTCAATAAGATAAGTCATCTGTTTTATACGCGACGCGGCGGGAGGCCGCGCGCCGCGGCCCGCCCGAAAATCCCGTGACGCGCCCCCGGCGCAGCCCGGGCGACGCCGCAGAACGCCGTGACTTCAGCCCCCGCGCCTGGCTGTTCCAAGGCGCCCCAACCGGGAGGAAAACAAATGACTTACATCCGCTCCGCCGCCCCCGCCGCCGCCATCGCCGCGGCCCTCGCCGCCGCCGCCGCCGCGCCCGCCGATGCGCGGCAGCTCAACTTCGCCATCGGCCACCCGCCGGTCTCCTTCCTCGTGCAGGGCGCGCAGATGGCCGCCGACCGCTTCGCCGGGGAGACCGGCGGCGACATGTCCATCAAGGTCTTCCCGCTCTCGCTGCTGTCGATGGCCGAGACCCCGGGCGGGCTGCGCGACGGGCTGGCGGACGTGGGCACCGTCATGACCCCCTATTTCCCCAACGCCTTCCCGCACACCAACCTGGTGGTCGAAAGCTCGATGCTGCTCGAGACCCTGGGCGACGACATCCCCAACCAGGGCGTCGCCTTCACCGCCGCGGTGACCGAGTTCCTGTTCACCGCCTGCCCCGAGTGCAACGCCGAGTTCGCGGCCGAGAACCAGGTCTTCACCGGCGGCGCCGGCACGCCGCCCTACGTGCTCAACTGCACCAGCCAGGTCACGACGATGGAGGAGCTCTCGGGCGCCCGCCTGCGCATCGGCGGCGCCAACTGGGCCCGCTGGTCCGAGGCCGTCGGCGCCGTCCCCGTCACCATGTCCGGCAACGAGATGCTCGAGGCGCTGAACCAGGGCGTGCTCGACTGCATCATCCTCTCCACCCCCGACATCTACAACTTCGGCATGGGCGGCGCCGTCGCCCACATCACCAAGGGCGCGCCCGGCGGGGCCTATTTCGCCTCCGTCTCCAACGTCAATCGCGATACCTGGACGGACATGACCGCCGACCAGCGCCGCGCCTTCCTCAAGGCCATGGCCTATGGCAACGCCTGGACCGCGCATCGCTACCAGGCCGCCGAGGCCGAGGTGGAGGCGGCCGCGCAGGCGAAGGGCGTCGAGATCCACCAGGCCGACGCCGGGGTCCGCGCGGCGACCGCCGAATTCATCGCCGCCGACATCGACGCCATGGTCGCCGATTTCGCCGAGGCCTACGGCGTGTCCCGCGGCGACGAGATGCTCGCCGCCTTCCGCGGGATGCTGGCGAAATGGGTCGAGGCGACCGCCGGGATCGACGACCCCGAGGCGCTCGGCGACCTGTTCTGGTCCGAGATCTACGCCAAGGTCGACCCCGAGACCCACGGCCTGCGCTGAGCCGCCCGCCGGGCGGGGCGGCGCGGGGCCTGCCTGCCCCCCGCCGCCCCGCGCCGCGTCCCGCTCCCCCCCGCGCGCGCGCCCCGGCCCCGGCCCCGGCGCGCGCCCCCCCTGCCCCGGAGGCGACCATGACCTTCCTGCACCGCGCGCTCGGCCGCGCCGCGGCCCTGACCTCGATCCTCGCCGGGCTCGCCGTCGCCGCGATGATGCTGCACGTCACCCTCGACGTCGCCGCGCGCCACCTGTTCGGCGCCCCCCTGCCCGGCACCCTGACCCTGGTCAGCCATTACTACATGGTCATCGCCGCCTTCGTGCCGCTGGCGCTGGCCGAACATCGCGGCGCGCATATCAGCGTCGAGGTGTTCACCGACCGGCTGCCGGCCCGCGCCCGCCGCCACCTGGCGGGGGCGATGACGATCCCCGCGACGGCGATCATGACCCTCTTCACCCTGCGCAGCTGGGAAGCCGCGATGCGCGCCTTCGACACCGGCGCGGCGCAGGTGCACGGGAGCGGCTCGATCCCCACCTG
Organism: Rhodovulum sp. DZ06; assembly: GCF_050586345.1. Lineage (NCBI taxonomy): Bacteria > Pseudomonadati > Pseudomonadota > Alphaproteobacteria > Rhodobacterales > Paracoccaceae > Rhodovulum > Rhodovulum sp. DZ06. Next base: position 43,417 of record NZ_JBOCEF010000023.1, on the reverse strand, counting down.
GCCCGCCTATTTCGCGCTGCCCCTCGGGGGGGCGCTCACCGCCGGGCTGCTGGCGCTGCGCTGCGCGGCCTGGCTGACCGGCGCCGACCGCGACGCCCCCGTCCCGCGGGCCGACCGCGCCGACCGCTCCGACCGCTCCGACGACACGGGAGACCGCGCATGACCGGCGTCGAGCTCGGCTTCGCCATCCTCGGGCTGCTGCTGGCGCTGATCGCGCTGCGCCTGCCCATCGGCATCTCGCTGATCGCCGCCTCGTTCCTCGGGCTGTGGCAGCTGATGGGCTGGACCGCGGCCTGGGGCGCGCTCGGCCTGATCCCCTACAAGTTCTCGGCCAACTGGGTGCTCTCCTCGGTGCCGATGTTCCTGCTGCTGGGCTATGTCAGCTACCACATGCGCCTGACCGAGGGGCTGTTCCGCGCCGCCCGCGCCTGGCTCTCGGCCCTGCCCGGGGGGCTGGCGGTGGCCGCCGTGCTCGGCTCGGCCGGGTTCGCCGCCGTCTCCGGCTCCTCCGTCGCCTGCTCGGCCACCATGGGCCGGATCGCGGTCCCCGAGATGATCCGCGCGCGCTACCACCCCGAGCTCGCCACCGGAACCGTCGCCGTCGCGGGCACCATCGGCGCGCTGATCCCGCCCTCGGTGATCATGATCCTCTACGGCATCGTCGCGCAGGTGCCGGTCACGGACCTGTTCCTGGGCGGCATCGCCGCGGGGCTGCTCACGGCCGTCGGCTACATCGCCGTGATCATGTTGCGCGTGCGCCTGAACCCCGCCCTCGCGCCCGATCCGGGCGACCGGGCCGACCGGGCCGAGCGGATGGCCGCCCTGCGCGACACCTGGCCGGTGATCCTGATCATGCTCGGCATCTTCGGCGGCCTCTTCGGCGGGGTCTTCACCCCGACCGAGGCGGGGGCCGTGGGCGCGTCCCTCGCCTGCCTCGTCGCCGTGCTGAAGGGCGAATTCAGCTGGCCGCGGTTCCGCGACGCGATCCAGGAGACGGTGCTGACCACCGGCGCGCTGATCGTGATCGGCGTGGGGGCGAGCCTGCTGACCCGCTTCCTCGCCCTCTCGGGCGCCGGGGACCACCTGTCGACCTCGATCCTCGAGATCGGCGCCTCGCCGCTCGCCATCATCATCGGCGTCGCGCTGGTCTACCTGCTGCTGGGCATGTTCCTCGAACCCGTCGGCGCGATGCTGCTGACCCTGCCGATCCTGCTCCCCGTCGTCGACGGCGCGGGGTTCGGGCTGCTGTGGTTCGGCATCATCGTCACCAAGCTGCTCGAGATCGGGATGATCACGCCGCCCGTCGGCATGAACGTCTTCGTCATCAAGGGCGTGGTCGGATCGCTCGTCTCCACCGGCGCGATCTTCCGCGGCGTGCTGTGGTTCCTGGTCATGGACCTCGTGATCCTCGCGGCCCTGATCGCCTTTCCCGGGCTGGTGACGTATCTTCCGCGGGCCTTCGGATGAGGGCGCGTAACGGACGGAGCGGCAGGCACATGGCGGAACGGGCGCGCAGCCAGGCGGATCACCCCTCGGCGCAGCGGATCAAGGACGCGGCGCTGCGGCTGTTCTCGGCCCGCGGGATCGAGGGCGTGACCGTGCGCCAGATCGTGGCCGAGGCGGGGGCGAAGAACAACGCCTCGCTGCACTATTACTTCGGCTCGAAGGAGGCGCTGGTCGAGGAGCTGATCCTCGACTGCGCCTGGCTGAGCGACAGCGAGCGGGTCCGCCGCCTCGACGCCGAGGAGGCGGCGGGCGGGCTGAACGCGGTCGAGGACGTGCTGCGGCTGATCATCGAGACCGAGCTGCGCCCCCGCGCGGCGGGGGAGCGGGGCGCGGCGGGGGCCAGCTCGGGGCACATGCGCTTCGTGATGGGCCTGCAGATCAACCACCGCCAGATGTTCATGCAGGCGCTGGCGGGGCGGCCCAGCTCGGGCTACCTGCGCTGCATCGGCCATATCGCGCGGCTGCTGCCGGACGTGCCGACGGCGGTGCTGAACCAGCGGCTGATCTTCATGGACCTGCTGGTCGGCTCCGCCCTCGCCGCGCGCGAGGCGGCGTTCGAACAGGACCCGACCGGCGGCAAGCTCTGGGGCGCGCCCGACGCGGTCGACAACCTCGTGGCCTCGGCCGCCGCGCTGCTGCGGGGCTGACCCGGCGGGCGCCCCGGGCGCTTGCCGCGCCCCACGCGCCCCACGCGCCGCCCGCGCCCCGGACCTCCCCCGCGCTGCCCGGCCCAGACCGCGGCCAGCACCACCGCCGCGCCCAGCCCCTGCACCGGGCTCAGCGCCTCGCCCAGCACCGCCCAGCCCAGGATCACCGCCACCGCCGGGCTCATCATCCCCAGCATCGCCGCCGCCCCCGGCTCCAGCCGCGCCAGCCCGCGGAACCACAGCGCGTAGCTCGCCGCCGCCCCGGCCAGCCCCAGCCACAGCAAGCCCGCCAGCGCCGCGCCGTCCGGCGCCGGGAAGGCCGGCTCGAAGACCAGCGCCGCCGGGGCCAGCATCAGCCCCCCCGCCGTCAACTGCCAGCCGGTGAAGGCCAGCGCCGGGACCGGGGGCGCCCAGCGGCGGCTCAGCACCGTGCCCGCCGCCATCGACGCCGCGCCCCCCAGCCCCGCCGCCACCCCGACCGGGTCGAGCCGCGCCGCGGGGCCGAGCGCCACCAGCGCGACGCCCAGCACCCCGGCCGCCGCCGCCGCCGCCGCCCCGGCCCGGATCGGGGTCCCGAGCCAGAGCCGCGCCAGCCCCAGCACGATCATCGCCTGCACCGCCCCCAGCACCGCCGCCACGCCCCCCGGCAGCCGGTAGGCGGCGACGAAGAGCAGCGCCCAGAACAGCGCGAAATTCAGCCCCCCGAGGACCGCCGCCCGCCCCAGCCAGGCCCGCGGCGGCAGGCTGCGGGTGACGGCCAGCAGCAGCAGCCCCGCGGGCAGCGCCCGCAGCGCCGCGACGCCGATCGGGTGGCCCGCGGGCAGCGCCTCGGTGGTCACGAGATAGGTGCTGCCCCACACCGCGGGGGCGAGGGCGGTCAGAAGGATGTCGGTGACGCGCGCCATCGGGCGGCCCTCCGTGCTGCGGGCTTCACCAGCCCGGGAAATGGGGAATGCGCGGGGCGCAGGGGCCCGGAAAGCAGGACCAGGGCGCGCAGGGCCAGGGATCGAGGCCGATGTCCCGCGCCAGGTGCGGCGCAAGGCGGCCCGGGTCCGGGCGACGGGCGAAGCGGGGGCGCCCGCCGCGGGCCCTCCCCGGCGCCGCGCCCGTCCCCCGCCCCAGCGCCAGCCGCAGCCGCAGCCGCGCCCGCAGGACCCGAAGCAGGACCCGACGCAGCCCGGCGCGCAGCGCGCCGCCTGCGTCGGCGGCGGCGCGAGGGCGGGCGCCGCCGCCGCCCGCCCCCCGCGGCGCCGGGCAGGCCGCGCCGCTCATGCCGCTTCTCCCGCCGGTTCCGCGGCGTCTTCTCCCGCCGCCTGCGCAGCCACGGCCGCCGCCGCGGGCGCGCCTTCGCCCGCCTCCAGCGCCGCGCCCGCCCGCAGCCGCGCCGCGATCCGCGCCACATGCGCGCCCTGGAACCGTGCGCCCGCCAGGTCGACCTCTCCGGGGCTGCGCGACCCGTCCGCCCCGGCGATGGTCCCCGCCCCGTAAGGCGCCCCGCCGATGATCCCGTCCCCGGACATCTGCCCGGCGAAGCCATAGGGCAGCCCCACCACCAGCATCCCGAAATGCTGCATCGGGACCTGCGCGCCCAGCAGCGTCGCCTCGTGCCCGCCATGCTGCGAGCCGGTCGAGGCGAAGACCGCCCCCACCTTCCCCTCCAGCGCCCCGCGCGCCCAGAGGCCCCCGCACTGGTCGAGGAACCCCTTCACCTGCGCCGCCATCATCCCGAACCGCGTCGGCGTCCCGAGGATGATCGCGTCATAGGCCTCGAGCTCGGCGGGCGACGCCACCGGCGCGTCGTCCTCGACATATCCCGCCGCGGCGCGGACCTCTTCGGGGACCGTCTCGGGGACGCGCCGGACATCGACCGTCACGCCGGGCACGCTGCGCGCGCCCGCCGCCTCGGCCGCGGCCAGGGCGCGGACATGGCCGTAACTGGAATAATAAAGAACGAGCACGCGGGTCATCGGATCCTCCTGGGTCATGCTTGCGATGACCGGAAGATCGGGGATCGGGGCGGGCGGAATAACCGGCCCGCGCTGAGATCACTCTTTACCCGCGCTCACGAATGGCCCCCCGCCCGCAACGCCCCCCGCAGATGCTCGAGGAACGCCGCCCCCCGCGCATCCATCCCGACGCGCGAGGCGCTGAGCGCGTAGATCCCCGGCGGCGGCAGCTCCCATCCCGGCAGCACCCGCACCAGTTCCCCCGACGCCTCGGCCGGGTCCGAGACGAAATCGGGCAGCGTCCCGATCCCCTGCCCCGCGATCAGCAGGTCCCGCAGCGCCAGGCTGCTGCCCACCTGCACCGGCGGGTCGAGCGCGACCGTGACCGGCCCCCCCTCCCCCTCCAGCGTCCAGGACGCCAGGTGATCGGCCATCAGGAAGCCGATGATCCGGTGGCCCGCAAGGTCCCCGGGGCGTTCGGGCGTCCCGGCCCGCGCCAGGTAGTCGGGGGACGCGAAGACTCGCTGCCGCACCGTGCCGATCCGCCGGACCCGCAGCGCCGAATCCGGCATCGCCGGGCGGATGCGGATCGAGAGGTCGAAGCCCCCCTCGACCATGTCCACCACCCGGTCGTCGAGCGACAGCGTCAGCTCCAGCCCCGGATGCGCCTCCAGCAGCGCCGGCAGCGCCGGGGCGATCACCACCTGCCCGAAGGAAACCGGCGCATTCACCCGCAGCCGCCCGCGCACCGCCCCCGCGCCGTCGCGGATCCGCGCCTCGGCCGCGGCCACGGCGTCGAGGATCCCCTGCGCCTCCTCGTAATAAACCCGCCCCGCCTCGGTCAGCGCCATCGACCGGGTGGTGCGGGTCAGAAGGCTGGTCCCGAGCCCCTCCTCCAGCAGCTTCACCTCGCGGCTCAGCAGCGCGGGCGAGACGCCGAGATCCTCGGCCGCGCGCGCGAAGCTGCCCCGCTCGACGATGCGGCGGAAGGCATGCATGACCGAGAGCTTGTCCATGGGCGCGGCTTTCCTGCGGGGAGGGGGCGGCGGGCGGGCCGAGCGGGGCGGGGGCGGGCGGAGCGGGGCGGGGGCGGGCGCCGAAAAGGGCTGCGGGCTGCGGGAGGCCGCAGCTTGCCACATCACGCGCCCCGCTTCGCCCCCTCCGCCGCGGCGATGGACAGGAAGCCCGCCAGGTGCGGCGCTCCCTCCTCGCCCGTGCGCATCCCGACATGGACGCTCTTCGCGATCCCCCCGTCCCCGACCCGGAGCGGGACCAGCGACCGCCCCGTCTCGTCCTCCTTCAGCAGCCAGTCCGGCACGGCGGAGATCCCCCGCCCCGCGGCCACCATCTGCAGCATCACCTCGGTCGTCTCCACCGTCCGGTGCGCCCGGGGCGCGATCCCGGCGGGCAGCAGCAGCCGGGTGAAGATGTCGAGCCGATCCACCGCCACCGGGTAGGTGATCAGCACCTCCCCGGCGAAATCCTCCGCCCCGATCCGCCCCGCGCCCGCCAGCGGGTGATCCGGGGCGACCGCGATCACCAGCTCATAGTCGAAGACCGGCGTGAACCGCGCCTCGGGGATCTGCGCCGGGTCGGGGGTGATCATCACGTCGATCTCGTGCGTCAGCAGCGCGTCGAGCGCGCCGAAGCGGAAGGCCACGCCCATGTCGAACTCCACCTCCGGCCAGGCCCGCAGGTAAGGCCCCGTGACCCGCGCCAGCCATTTCTCGCAGGGGTGGCACTCCATCCCCACCCGCAGCCGCCCGCGCCGCCCGGCGGCGAAATCCGCCAGCGCCCGCTCCGCCGCCTCGATCTGCGGCAAGACCCGGCGCGCGACTCCCAGCAGGTGCTCGCCCGCCGGGGTCAGCCGCAGCCCCCTGCCCTCCCGCTCCCACAACGCCACGCCGTGCCGCGCCTCGAGCTTGCGCATCAGGTGGCTCACCGCCGGCTGGGTGACGTTCAGCGCGGCGGCGGCGGCGGTCAGCGATCCGCGGCGGTCCAGTTCGCGCAGGATGGCGAGGTGCTGGCGGTCGAGCATGTATGAGCCTTACTTATCGGTCCATGAGATCATAGCATTTTCGCTCATGCACGCGCCCGGGTAAACCTCCCTTCGCACCGAAGATGAGGGCTTGAGAGATGATCACCGCCGCGACGACCTGGTTTGGAACCGAAGAGACCAACGACCTCCCCTCCGCGGCGATGGCCCCCGCCGAGCTGCCCCTGGCGCCCGGCCTCGCCCGCGCCCTCCCGCGCGCCCGCCCGGCGCTGATCGGCCCCGGCCCGGCGCTGGCCGAGGCGCTGGAGACGGGGGAGGCGCTGGACGCCCCCCGCCTCGCCGATCTCCTCGCTCCCTGGACCGCGCATCTCGCGGCCCTGGCCGAGACGGGCGCCGCGCAGGTGCAGATCCACGAGCCGCTGCTCGGGACCGGCCTGTCCAAACCCCTCGCCGACGCGCTGAAACCCGCCTATGCGGCGCTGGCCGCGGCCGGGCCCGCCATCCTCCTCTCGGGCGCCGAGGGCGCGCCGGGCCCCGACCTCTGGACCGCGCTGTCGCTGCCGGTCGCGGGGCTGCATCTCGACCTGGTGACCGAACCCGGCCAGCTGCGCGACGCGCTCGATTCCGGGGTCGACATGATCTTCTCGCTCGGGCTGATCGACGGCCAGGCCGAGGACCGCGCCGACCTCGCCGCCGCCGCCCGCTGGGCCCGCGTCGCCATGCGCCGCCACGGCGCGGCGCGGATCGAGGTGACCAACGCCCGCCCCCTGCGCGCCGCGACCGAGGACCCGGAGCGTCCCTGGATCGCCTGCCGCGCGAAGAAGGAGGAGGAGATCGCCCTCGCCGCCCTCATCGCCGCCGAGGGCGAGGCCGCCTGGCAGGCCGCCCTGGCCGAGAACGCCTGCGCCCGGGCCCTGCGCGACCACGCCGCCCTGCCCCGCCTTGCGGGCGCCGCGGCGGCGCGGGTCTGACCGGCCCCGCCCGGCCCGCATTGCACGACAGGAAGGGGCGGCCCCGGGCGGGCCGCCCCTTGCCTTGCGTAATGTTATAACATTACAAACCCGGCGAGCTTTCTCCAGCAAGGACGCCGCCATGCCTGCCCGCGCCCCCGCCCCGGTCTGCGCACCTGCCCCAGCACCTGCACCCGCACCTGCCCCGGGACCAGCCCCGGGACCAGCCCTGGGGCGGGCCTCGGCCCCCGGCCCCGCGCGATCCCGCCTGCGCAATCTCGGCGACGGCCCCCGGCCGCGCCGCCGCCGGGGCGACCCGATGGCCGCCTATGACGCCGCGCCCCCGGCCCTGCGCGCCTGGATGCGCGCCGCCGTGCTGCCCTGGTCCCCCGTCTCGTGCCTGCGGATCTGGCGCCGGGCGCGCGCGGCCGGCGAGTCCCCCGAAACCGCCCTCGCCCGCCTCGACCGGGCCGAGCGCGCCACGCTCCGCCGCGCCGCAACCTCTTGAAAAACCTTCAAACCCATTGAAAACAATGTTCCAAACAAAACAGTATGCATACATACCTTTTTTATTGACCATGCGACAATGCGCATGCATAGGATGCTGCCGACCTCAATCGCCCCCAGCGGCGACGCTTCTTGGGAGGAGCACATGACCAAACTGTCCCGTATGCTCGGCGCGACCGCCATCCTCGCCCTCTCCGCCGGCGCCGCCGCGGCGCAGGAGGTGACGCTGCTCATGCACCACTTCCTGCCCCCCGTCGCCAACGCCCACAAGGTGATGCTGCAGCCCTGGGCCGACCGCATCGCCGAGCAGTCCGACGGCCGCATCGCCATCGAGATCGCCCCCGCCATGGCCATGGGCGGCAAACCCGGCGAGCTTTACGGCCAGGTGCGCGACGGCGCCGCCGACATCGTCTGGACCCTGCTCGGCTACACCCCCGGCGTGTTCCCGCGCACCGAGGTGTTCGAACTGCCGCTGGTCCATGCCGGCTCCGCCACCGACACCACCGTCGCGCTCAACGCCTCGCTCGACCTGCTGGCCGAGGATTTCTCGGACGTGAAGGTGCTGTTCCTGCACACCCATGACGGCAACCTTATCCATTCCGGGACCAAGCCCGTGCGGACCTTCGAGGACGCCGCCGGCCTCAAGCTGCGCACCCCCGGCCGCACCGGCGCGTGGGTGATCGAGGCGATGGGCGCCGAGCCGGTCGGCCTGCCCGTCCCCGCCCTCCCCGAGGCGATGTCCAAGGGCGTCGTCGACGGCGCGCTGACCACCTATGAAATCGTGCCCGCGCTGAAGCTGCAGGAGCTCGACAAATACGTGACCGAGCTGCCGGGCGGCGACCGCTTCGGCGCCGCCGTGTTCATGCTCGCCATGAACAAGGACGTCTACGAGGGGCTGCCCGACGACCTCAAGGCCGTGATCGACGCCAATGCCGGCGTCAACGTCTCGGCCGAGATCGGCGCCATGTGGGAAGGCTTCGAGGACAGCGGCGTCAACGCGCTCTCGGCCGCCGGGGTCGAGACCATCATCCTGCCCGAGGAAGAGGCCGCCAAGTTCAACGCCGCGAACGAGGCCGTCGTCCAGCGCTGGATCGACGAAGTGACCGCCAAGGGCATCGACGGCGCCGGGCTGGTCGAAAAGGCCCGCGCCGCGATCGCCGCCGCCGCCGCGGCGCGTTGATCCGCCCCCCGCGCTGATCGAACCAGCGCGCCGACGATCCGCGCGGGGGCCTTCGGGCCCCCGCGCCCGTTCCCGATGCATGCAACCCCGGAGGGAAAGGTGAGGGCCATCCTGTGGCGCGCCGCCGACCTGTTCGCGCTTCTCGGCGGCGCCATCCTGTTCGTGATCGTCGCCGTGACGACGACCAATACCAGCGCCTTCATCCTCGACCGCGTCGCGGGGATGTTCGGCGCCGACGTCGCCGGCCTGCCCGGCTACGAGGACTTCGTCCAGCTCGCCATCTCCGGCGCCGCGCTGATGTTCTTCCCCTTCTGCCAGGCCAATCGCGGCCACGTGTCGGTGGAGCTGTTCATGGACCGCCTGCCGCGCATCGTGCAGACCGCGTTCGACCGGCTCTGGCTGCTCGCCACCTGCGGCATCGCCCTGTTCCTCGCCTGGTGGATGGTCGAGGGGATGCTCGAGACCCGCGCCGACGACGCCGTCACCGCGGTGCTCGGCTGGCCCGTCTGGCCCTTCTACATCCCCGGCATCGCCGCCATGGCCCTCTGGGGCGCCGTCGCGCTGGCGCAGATCTTCGGAGAGGTCCGCTCCCATGCCTGATCCCATAACCATCGGCGTGCTCGGCCTCGCCATCCTGTTCGGCCTGCTGATCCTGCGCATGCCCGTCGGCATCGCCATGATCCTGGTCGGCATCGGCGGCACCTACGCGCTGTCCGAGGCCGTGCGCTTCGTGCGCTTCGTGCCCTACATCAAGCAGTTCAAGACGCTCTTGTGGGAGAACGTGGCCAATTACGACCTCTCGGTCGTGCCGCTCTTCGTCCTGATGGGCTATATCGCGGCCGAGGCGCGGCTCTCCTCGGACCTGTTCAAGGGGCTCGAGGCGCTGCTCTCGCGCCTGCGCGGCGGCGTCGCCATGGCCGCCGTCGCGGCCTGCGGCGGCTTCGGCGCGGTCTGCGGATCGTCGCTGGCCACCGCCGCCACCATGGGCAAGGTGGCCCTGCCCGAGCTGCGGGCCCTCGGCTACGCCCCCCGCCTCGCCGCCGGCGCGCTCGCCGCGGGCGGCACGCTCGGCATCCTCATCCCGCCCTCCGTCGCGCTGGTGATCTACGCGATCATCGTCGAGGGCTCGATCCTCAAGATGTTCCAGGCCGCGGTGCTGCCGGGGCTGATGGCGGTGCTCGGCTTCATCGCCGTCATCGCCCTCCAGGTCCGCATCAACCCCTCCCTCGCGCCCGAGCCGCGCCCGATGGAGCCGGAGGCCCGCCGCGTCGCCATCCGCCGCCTGCTGCCCGTCATCGGCATCTTCGGCGCCATCATCCTCGGCCTCGGCTTCGGCCTCTTCACCCCGACCCCGGCGGCCTCCATCGGCGTGTTCGTGATCGCGGTCTACGGCTTCATCCTCAAGGCCCGCACGGGCGAGGGGCTGGGCTGGGACGGCCTGCTGCGCGCCCTCCGGGCCACCGCCACCACCGCGGGCATGATCTATCTCATCCTGTTCGGCGCCGAGGTCCTCAAGGGCTTCTTCACCCGCACCGGCCTGCCCCAGGCGCTCTCGGACTGGGCGCTCTCCAGCGGCCTCGACCCGATGCTGGTGCTGGTCATCATGCTCATCGCCTTCGTCATCCTCGGCTGCTTCATGGAGAGCCTGGCGATGATCCTCGTGGTCGTCCCCTTCTTCTGGCCCACCCTGATCGCGCTCAACGGCGGCGATTACGTCACCGCCGACACCGCCGCCTTCGGCCTCGACAACGAGGACCTGAAGATCTGGTTCGGCATCCTCGCGCTGATCGTGGTCGAGCTCGGCCTCATCACGCCGCCGGTGGGGCTGAACGTGTTCATCATCTCCTCGCTGGCGAGCGACACGAAGATGTCGACGGTCTTCCGCGGGGTGATGCCCTTCCTCGGGGCCGAGGTGGTGCGCGTCGGGGTGCTGCTCGCCCTGCCCGGGCTGACGCTGATCGTCCCGCGGCTGATCGGGGGCTAGGGCCCCTCGCAGCGGCAAGACAAAAGGGCGCGCGCCGGGACCCGGCGCGCGCCCTTCTTCATTCCGGCCTTCGCCTCAGCCCCGGCGGCGCAGCCCCGCCAGCGCGCCGATGCCGCCCAGCAGCAGCAGCCCCGCGGCCGGAACCGGCACGTCCGACACGGCCATCTCGAAGGTGATGTTGTCCACGATCTCGGTCAGCGCGATCACGTTGCGCGACGCGTCGCCATAGTAGAACACCGCGCTGTCGAACACGCCCGAGATCGAGATGCCCTGGTTCATCACGTCGTCGCGGTTCATCACCACCGAGCTCGCCGCCACCTCGGAGCCGCCCGAATAGCCGATCAGCCACGCGAGGTCCCCCGCCGACGAACAGCACGAATCGTCATTGCCGAAATCGAGCGACAGCGACGCCGCGAAGCCGGTGAAGCTCATCAGCAGCTGCGACAGGTCGCTGTCCCCGTGAACGCCCAGCGACTGCCCGTCCCCCTGCACGCCATAGTTCGAGACGCTCAGGTTGGCGCCGACCGAGTCGGTGAAGCTCAGCAGCGCGCTGTCGACCGAGGAGAAGCCGTTGGCCTTGCCCCCGCCCACGTCGGATTCGAAGTCGAGGGTGATGGCCCCCGCCGCGGCGGGAAGCGCGAGGGCGAAGGCGGCCGCGAGCAGCGCGGGCTTGAACATCGGCATGGTGAAGTCCCCAGATGGTTTCATTACGATACCGTGAACGCTACGTGAAGACGCCTCCGCGATCAACGACGCCGCTCACCCGACATGCGCCAGCAGCAGCGAGCTTTCGCTGTTCGCCACGCCCTTGATCTCCCGGATCTCGCGCAGCGCCCGGTCGAAGCTCACCAGGCTGTCGCAGCGGATCTCCACCACCAGGTCCCAGGCCCCGTTGGTGGACCACAGCGTGTAGACCTCGGGCAGCTTGCGCAAGGCCCGGACCACGGCGCGGGACATGCTGCCCTGCAGCTCGATCATGGTGATCGCGCGCACCTCGCCCTCTACATCCGTGTCGGTCTCGATGGTGAAGCGCCGGATGCGCCCGGCCTCCACCAAGGCCTCCAGCCGCGTCGCCGCGGTGGTGCGCGACACCCCCACCACGCCCGCAAGCTCGGTCACCGACATCCGCGCATCCCCGCGCAGCGCCGCGATGATCGCCCGGTCGGTCTCGTCCAGCACTGCCATTGGTCAAATCACCTGTAGCCTTGCGCAATCCGCGCAATATTCCCTGCGGACTGCGCAAATCACCCCGCGGAATCGCCAATCCCCGCCGCTATCCTGCCTGCAACACGGCCCAAGGGCCATCCCGAAACGCCAGATTTGCAGGAGGCGCGCCATGCCCCGCTCCCTCTCCATCCTCGGCGCCCCGATCGAGACGGGCGCCTCCCAGCCCGGCTGCCTGATGGGCCCCGCCGCCCTGCGCACCGCCGGGATCGTCCCGGCCCTGCGCGGGCTCGGGCACGCCGTCGCCGATCTCGGCGACCTCTCCATCCCGCCGCAGGAGCCCCTGCCCCACGCCAACGCCGCCATCCACCACCTCGCGGAAACCCGCGCCTGGATCGAGACCCTCCAGCACGCCGCCCATGACGCCGCCACGCGCTTCGAGCTGCCGATCTTCCTCGGCGGCGATCACTCCATGTCCGCCGGCACCGTGCCGGGCGTGGCCCGCCGCGCGGCGGAGCTTGGCCGCCCGCTCTTCGTCCTGTGGCTCGACGCCCACCCGGACCTGCACACCCTCGGGACCACCACCTCGGGCAATCTGCACGGCTGCCCGGTCGCCTATTTCACCGGCCGCGCGGGGCTCGAGGCCTTCCCGCCCCTCCCCGCCGCCGTCGACCCGGCCAATGTCTGCATGATGGGCATCCGCTCCGTCGATCCGGCGGAAGAGGCGCTGATCGAGGAGATCGGCCTCACCGTCCACGACATGCGCGCCATCGACGAACGCGGCGTGCATGCCCCGCTCTCCGAATTCCTCGCCCGGGTCGAGGCCGCGAACGGGCTGCTCCACGTCTCCCTCGACGTCGACTTCCTCGACCCCGCCATCGCCCCCGCCGTGGGCACCACCGTCCCCGGCGGCGCCACCTTCCGCGAGGCGCACCTGATCATGGAGACGCTGCATGACAGCGGCCTCGTCTCCTCGCTCGACCTCGTGGAGCTGAACCCGTTCCTCGACCACCGCGGGGCCACCGCCTCGCTGCTCTGCGACCTCGCGGCCTCCCTCATGGGCCGCCGCGTGCTCGACCGCCTCACCCGCCGATCCGCCTGAATCCGGGCCGCCTGAATCCGGGCCGCCTGACCCCAGACCGCCTGAAACCAAGGAGACCAGAGATGCACCGCCCCGACCCCTCCGCCCTCGCCTATGTCCCCTTCGTGTCGGTCGACGCGATGATGCGCCTCGTGGCGCAGGTGGGACCGGAACAGTTCATGGCCGAGCTCGCCGGTTTCATCGAGGATGACTTCCGCCGCTGGCCCGAATTCGACAAGACCCCGCGCATCGCCTCCCATTCGCAGGACGGCGTGATCGAGCTGATGCCCACCGCGGATGCCGAAAGCTACGGGTTCAAATACGTCAACGGCCACCCGAAGAACACGAAGGACGGCTTCCAGACCGTCACCGCCTTCGGCGTCCTCTCCTCGGTCGCCACCGGCTACCCGGCGCTGCTGACCGAGATGACCCTGCTGACCGCGCTGCGCACCGCCGCGACCTCGGCCCTTGTCGGCAAGTATCTCGCGCCCAAGGACGCCTCGGTCATGGCGCTGATCGGCAATGGCGCGCAGTGCGAATTCCAGGCCCTCGCCTTCCGCGCGCTCTGCGGAATCAACACCTTGCGCCTCTACGACATCGACCCGAAGGCGACCGAGAAGGCCATGCGCAACCTCTCCGCCCGCGGCTTCGACGTCACCGCCTGCGACAGCGCGCAGGCGGCGGTCGAGGGCGCCCATGTCATCACCACCTGCACCGCCGACAAGAAGAACGCGACGATCCTGACCGACAACATGGTCGGCGCCGGGGTCCACATCAACGCCATCGGCGGCGACTGCCCGGGCAAGACGGAACTCCACCCCGACATCGTCCGCCGCGCCGACATGTTCGTGGAATACCCCGAGCAGACCCGGGTGGAGGGAGAGCTGCAGCAGATGCCGCTCGACCACCCCTATACCGAGCTGTGGAAGGTCATGCGCGGCGAGGCGACGGGCCGCCGGGACGCGCGCCAGATCACCCTCTTCGACAGCGTCGGCTTCGCGATCGAGGATTTCAGCGCCCTGCGCTACGTGAAGGCCAAGATCGAGGCCTACCGCGTGGCCCAGCCCCTCGACATGCTCGCCGATCCCGACGATCCGCGCGACCTGTTCGGGATGCTCGAACGCTCCATGGCCCCCGCGGCGGCGTAAGGGGCGGCCTCAGCCCCCCGCCCGGGGGGCCAGGCCCAGCCAGGCCCCGCCGCCGCGCGCCGGTCCAAGGCGGGGCCCGCCGAGTTGACAGCTGTCAACTTCCCTGCCCCGCCTTCCACTTCGCGTGCAGCGCCGGAAGCTCGGCCAGCAGCCAGTCCTCGAACCCCGCCCCGGCCTCCAGCGCCAGCGACAGCCGCCCCCCCTGCCCCGCCCGCCTGGCCACCGCCAGCGGCGCGCCGTCCTCGGCCCGGATCTCCAGCGCCTCGGGGCGCGGCGCGGCGGGTTTCGCCGCGGCGGCCTTGCGCTTCAGATGCGCCAGCAGCGCGTCGAACCGGCCCGCCGGGTCGTCGCCCGCCACCGCCGGCACCAGGGCGGCGACGTCCTCGGGGTCGCGCCCCTCGATCAGCGCCGCAAGCTCCAGCCAGCGCGGACGGCCCACCCCGTGCGCCGCGCCGATGGCGCCGATCACCGGCGCGGGCACCTTCGCCGCCACCGCCAGCATCCGGCTGACCAGGGTCTTGTCGGCGGCCAGCGCGTCGCCGATGGCGGCGCGGTCATAGCCCGCCTCCTCCATCTGCCGGGCGAAATTCACCTTCTCGATGAAGCTCAGGTCCCGCCGCGCGGCGTTCTCCTGCCCCTGGGCCATGACCAGGGCCTCGTCGTCCAGCTCGCGCACCAGCGCCTTGACCTTGATCCCGAGGTCCCGCGCCGCCAGCACCCGGCGGCGGCCATAGACGATCTGCCATTCCCCGGGCGTCCCGGGATGCGGGCGCACCAGGACCGGCACCTGCTGGCCATGGGCGCGGATCGAGCGGCGCAGCTCGGCGTCGTCGGCCTGCACGTCCTCGAGCCGGTCCGACAGGCCCCCGGCGTGGATCGCGTTGGGGTCCAGTTCCACCACCGCGTTGGCCCGCATCGCGGCGACGGCCGAGGAGATCGCCCCGACCGCCCCCTTGCGCGCCGCCGGACGGCGGGCGGGCGCGGCGGGCGCGGCGCTCTCCCGCGCCTCCCGCCCGGCGGCGCGCGGCTTCGCCGTCGCCCCCGGCGCCGCGTCGATCTCCTCGGTCCGCGGCTGCGCCTTGCCCCCGGCCCCGGCCTTGGCCTTGCCCCCAGCCGTGGCCCCGGCCGTGCGCGCGGCGTCCGCGCCCTCGGTCTGCGTTCCCCCCGCCATCAGGTCGGCGAGCATGGATTTCCGGGTCTTCCTCGACATCTTCAGCGTCCCCATGCCTGCTGCACCAGCGCCTCGATCTCGCCGTTCACGGCGTCGAGGCTCTCGATCGCCCGCTCGTAGGTCGAGCGGGTGAAGTTGCTTTTCTCCACCTCGTAGAGGGTCTGCTTGGTGATGCCCGCATCCGAGATGGCCGTGGACTTGAGCACCTCGTTGGCCAGCACGTGGTCGCCGAACAGGGCGCGCATGAAGCCCACCATCTGGCTCTGCGGCCCGTCGCCGGGCTCGTAGCGGGTCACCACGTAGCGCAGCCAGTCATAGGACATGTCGCCCCCGGCCTGCGCCACCACGCCCAGCAGCTCCGAGGTCATCAGCAGGAACTGGCACATCGACATCATGTCGAGCATCTGCGGGTGGATCGTCACCAGCACCGCAGTGGCGGCGGACAGCGCCGACATGGTCAGGAAGCCCAGCTGCGGCGGGCAGTCGATGATCACCAGGTCGTAGCGGTCCTCGACCGCCGCCAGCGCCTCGCCGATCCGGGTGAAGAACGGCGCGTCCGGGGCCGTGCGCTGCGCCAGCACCCGCGGCGTGTCATGCTCGTATTCCATCAGGTCGAGATTGCCCGGCACGATGTCGAGCCCGGTGATGTAGGTCGGCCGGATGATGTCCGAGAGCGGGACCGGCTCGTCATAGCGGATCGCGTCATAGAGCGTGCCGCCATCGGCGAGGTCGAGCTCGGGCTGAACGCCATGGAGGGCCGAGAGCGAGGCCTGGGGGTCGAGGTCGATGGCCAGCACCCGGTAGCCGTCGAGGGCGCATTTCTGGGCCAGGTGCGCGGCGGTGGTGGTCTTGGCGCTGCCGCCCTTGAAGTTGATGACGGTGACGACCTGCAGGTGGTCGCCCGCGCGCCGCCCGGGGATGTACTGGCCGGGGGTCTTGGCGCGGGCCTCGAGCAGGCGGCGCAGGGCGGCGATGTCCTCGGTGGAATAGGAGCGCCGCCCGCCGGCGCCGGTCTCGGGCTCGGGGCCTTCGCCGCCGAGATGGAGCTTGCGCAGGTAGGCGTCGGTGACGCCGAGGAGCCGGGCCACCTCGCCCGAGGTGAAGCGGCGCATCTGTTTCTGCGCGTCTGGGGGGAAGAGCTGTTCGCGGTGGAGGGCCAGGCGCTCGGACAGCGCGCGGGCGTGCTCCGCGACGAGCTCGTCGATGCGGATCTGCTGCATGTGTGTCTGCCTCGGTTCGGCCGTTGCGGCCAATGGGGCGAGTTACGGTCGCCGCCGGTTTTATGGCGGCAAGCGTAACTCATGGACGGGCAGGGGGGAAGCCCAGCGTACGCCGGGGAGGGGGCGAGTTGACAGCTGTCAACTCGGCGGGTCCGGGCGAAGGGCGGCGCGCCGCGGCGGGCGGAGTTGACAGCTGTCAACTTTCCGGCGGCCCGGGGGGGGCGGCCGGAGCGGGGGAGTGAGTTGACAGCTGTCAACTTTTGCCCGCCGGGCGCCCCGGCGGCGGTTCCGTCGCAGGGCGGGGCGGGGAGGGCGCGGCGGTCAACGCGGCGGGCGGCGGCCCGGCTCAGCCGCGCGCGAAGCGGGCGGCGCCGGCGACGAAGGCGCGGGGGCCGCCATGGCTCGGGTCGAGCTGCACCAGCCAGGCGTCGCGATTGGCGGCGCGGAACGCCCCGGCCGCGGCGGCGTCGCCGGCAAGGAGCGCGGCGAGCGACAGGTCCGGGCGCAGACCGCCGTCGCAGGCCCGCGGGGCAGGGCCCCTGGCGGGGGCGTGGCAGGAGATGTCGTTGACGATCCAGCCGTCGCCGGGGCCCTCGACCCGGACCCGGCGCAGGTCGGAGAGCCGCAGCTGCGCCCGCTCGCCCCCCGGGCCCCGAAGTTCAAGCCGCGCGCCCGTCCCGTCGAGGTGCATCGCGGCGAGACGGGCGTCGTGGAGGCCGGGCAGGGCGATGGCGTCGCGCGCGTCGACCGGGACGGGGCAGGGCGCCGGGCGGTGCGCTTACGGCGCGCCGTTGCGCTCGTAATGCTCGGCGCAGAAGGAGAGGAAGGACTTGGTGGGATGCGCCGAGGAATAGCCGTTCTTGTGCATCCAGGCGCGCCATTTCTGCTCGAGCATGTAGACGTCCCAGCCGGGGGCGCGCTGGCGGGCGCCGTCATAGGCGTCCGGCTCCAGCCGCCCGGCATAGGTGTCGGCGGTCTTCGGCGTCGGGGCGAAATTGCGGTTGGTGACGTGGACGATCCCCTCGCGCATCTCGAAGCTGTACTGGGGGATGTGGTCGTGCGGCTCGTTGATGATGCGGGAGACGAGGCGCTTGAACTCCTTGTCCGAGGAGTTGGAGCCGATCTTGTATTTCAGCTTGGGCAGGCCGATCTTCCACGACTTCTGCGCGCCGCAATGCTTGCGCGCGATCTCGTAGAGGCGGCGCTCGATGGGTTTGCGCAGGCGGAAATAGTCGCGGTCGAGGGTGAGGACCTCGTAGTTGTTGATCGCCTCGAAGACCCAGTCCGAGAGCTCGACCTCGATCTCCTGCATCCGGCCGTCCTTGCGCTCGCGCACGATGCGCCAGCGGTCGATCAGGCCGAAGCCGTCGGTCACGTAGGTCTCGTTCTCGATCACGTTGGTGGTGATGCGGGTGCCGGCGAGGCGTTCGAAGGCGGCGACGAGGGCCTGGTAGCCCTTGCCCGACACGTCGCGATTGGTGGAGCGCATCAGGTCCACGGCGCGGAAGCGCACGGTGCGGGAGACCTTGGTCCCCTCGTCGAGGGCGCGCACGAGCTGGGAGATGCAGAAGATCAGGATGTCGCGGTCGAAGACGGTGGCGAGGCCTTTGACCGAGGGCGTCACCTCGACGAAATGCTCGCCCTGCTCATAGCGGCGCACATTGGTGTCCGGGCGCGTGGAGACGGAGAAGAGCGGGTGCTCCATCGAGGGCAGGTCGCCCTTGGGCGCCGCATCGAGGATGTCGCAGAGGAAGAAATCCCCCTTCGGCATCCGGTCCGGCAGGAGCGGATTGCGTTCTGGCCTGGTCATGCGCTGCTCGATTCGTGTCTTGTTTGATTAACGTGGTATCACACACCGGGCGTGTTTTCACCCACCTTACGGGATATCGCCCACCGCGGGGCGGCGGCGGGAGGGCGGCGGCCGCGGCCGGGGCGCGGGGCAGGGGACCCGACGTGGTTTCGCCCACCAAACGGGGTTTGACCCACCTTTCGGGGTTTCACCCACCACCCCCCGGCGGCGCAGCGCATTGATTTCATTGAAACCCCGCCGCGCGGGGCGGCGCGGGCGCCGGGGACGGGGCAGGGGGGCGCGCCACGTGGTTTCACCCACCGCGCGCCCCGGAACGCCGCCTGGAGGGGCGCCGAACGTGGTTTCACCCACCCTTCCGGGGCGCTCGCCCGCGCCGGGGGACTCGACCGCGGCGCCCGGGAGGGAGAAAATGGGGCGAAACCGACTCCCGGCGCCGCGATCCGCGCGCGCGAGGGGGCCGGGACCCGGCGCGGGCGGGCGGAAAGGGGGACATCGTGGTTCGACACACCCACGGGGTTCGACACACCGCGCGACGGGATACGACCCACCGGGCATTGGGGTTCGACACACCGGGGCTCCGGGCAAGCCCCTGAACGGGTTGAGGAAATCAGGCCGGGCGGCGGTCTTAACATTCTTTCTAACCATTTAAACTTTACCAGGGGAGGCGAAGCCTGTGGACAACCCGCGATCCCGGCGCGGGAAACGTGGTTTGACCCACCAAGGACAGAAAAGGGCTTTGGATGCAGGGGCTTCGCGATGCGAGGGACCTGGCGCGGTTGGACGGGGACACGCACTGAAAGGACTGGGAAAGGACGGGCGACTGTCGGGCGGTCCTCGCCGATCCCGGGCGCGTCGCGCGGTGCCGAGGGGCGGACAGGGGAAGACGCCCGCCGGGGCGCGGCCCGGCAGGCGGTTGGAACGGCGGCAAGGAGGCGGCGAAGGGGCGCGCGGAGGCGTGCGAAGCCCCCCGCGGCGTCCGCTCAGTCCGCCAGCACGGCGTCGGCGGCGCGGTCGGCGATCATCATCGTCGGCGCGTTGGTGTTGCCCGAGACCAGCGCGGGCATCACCGAGCAATCCGCCACCCGCAGCCCCTCTACCCCGTTGACCCGCAGCGACAGGTCCACCACCGCCCCCGGGTCCGGCCCCATCCGGCAGGTCCCCGCCGGGTGGAAGATGGTCCGCGCCTGCGCCCGGATCGCGTCGTCGAGCGTGTTGGACCCCGCGGCGGTGTTCACGCCGGGGCCGGGCCAGACCTCCTCGCCCACGATCTCGCGCAGGGCGGGCCGGGCGAAGATCTCCTGCGCCAGGCGCACGCCGCGGCGCAGGGCGTCGAGATCCTCGGTCCGGTCGAGCGCGTTGGCGATGAAGCGCGGCTGGTCGGCCGGATCGCGGAAGCGCAGGCCGAGCCGCCCGCGCGAGCGGGGGCGCATGGTCATCGGGTGCACCTGCATGGCGTGGAAGGGCAGGGGGGGGCGTGCCCGGGGCGCCCGGCGCGAAGGGGGCCATGTTGTACTGCACGTCGGGGCGCCCGGTCCCGGCGGTGTCGGCGCAGGCCCCGGCCTCGAGCAGGTTGGAGGTCAGCAGGCCCCGGCCGAACAGGACGTAGTCGATGCCGTGGCGCAGCGCCTTCAGCCCGCGGTCGGCGCCGTGCAGCCCCGCGCCGTTCTTCAGCCGCCGGGTGACGGGCGCGCCGACATGGTCCTGGTAGTTGTCGCCGACCGCGGGGGCGTCGTGGACGAGGTCGATCCCGTGGCGGGCCAGCTCCGCCGCCGGGCCGACGCCCGAGAGCATCAGCAGGCGGGGGGAGTGGAAGGCCCCGGCGGCGAGGATCACCTCGCGCCGCGCGTGGACCAGCAGCCGGCGGCCCTCGGCGTCCTGCGCCTCGACCGCCGCCGCGCGGCGGCCCTCGAAGCGGATGCGCCCGACGAGGAGCCCGGTGATCAGCGACAGGTTCTCCCGCCCCAGCTCGGGCGCGAGGAACGCGGCGGCGGCCGAGCTGCGCCGGCCGGCATGGGCGGTGACCTGGTACCAGCCCGCCCCCTCCTGCACCGCGCCGTTGAAATCATCGGTCGGGGGCAGGCCCGCGGCGACGGCCGCCTCGATCGCCGCGGCGGAGGCGGGGTGCTTCAGCCCCGGGCCCCCGACCGTCAGCCGCCCCCCGGTCCCGTGATAGGGCGCGCCGAGGCGCATGTTGCGTTCCTGGCGCATGAAGACGGGGAGCACGTCGTCATACCCCCAGCCGTCGCAGCCGTGGTCGTCCCGCCAGTCGTCGTAATCCCGGGCCTGGCCGCGCATGCAGATCATGCCGTTGACCGAGGATCCGCCGCCGAGGACCTTGCCCTGGGGGACGGGGAAGGGCAGGCCGCCGAGCGAGCGGTCCGGCTCGGAGATCACCGCGTCGGCGTCCCGGCCCTGCAGCGCCTTGAAGAAGGTGGCGGGGATGTGGATCCAGCGGCTGACGTCGCGCCGCCCGCGTTCGAGCAGGGCGACCGTGCCGCCGCTTTCGGCCGCGAGGCGGGCGGCGATCACGCAGCCGGCCGAGCCGCCGCCGACGATCACGTGGTCGAAGGTCTTCTCCTGGGTCATTGGGGTCTCCCTTCGGCGGGGTCAGGGGGTGACGACGTCGAACCAGAGGTCGAACGCGGGGTGGAGGGCGAGCCAGCGGGCCACGGCGTCGCGGTCGCCCGAGAGGGTGGCGCCGCCGGCGAGGGCGTCGTCCAGCGACAGGGTCCCGGCCCCGAGCGCCTCGAGCTGGGCCTGGGTGAGCGACAGGGCGGCGTCCGGGGCGGGGGCGTGGGTCCCCTCGCGCGCGAATTCGACCTGGCGGGCGATGGAGATGGCGGCGGGGCGGCCGTCGACGGTGAGGTTGAGGACCAGCTCCACCCCCCGGGCGGCCTCGGCGTCGAGGCGCAGGGCGAAGGCGTCGCACCAGTCGGTCAGCGTCAGCGTCGCGGCGAGGTCGGCGTTGCGCCCGCCGGCCATGGGCAGGGGCGTGACGCCGTGCTCGAGCTCCTGCGCGGCGGTGAGGCAGCAGTTGCGCAGGATGCCGCTTTCGGCGCGGAAGCCCTGGTGGCGGTGGACCTCGGCCAGCGCGCGGCGGGCGGCGCGGTCGGTTTCGGCGGGCGCGGTTCCGGCGAAGATGACGTGCGAGAGCAGCGTGGCGGCCCATTGCAGGTCGTCCGCCGCTGCGGCCTCGAGCGCGCGGGCGAGGGCGGCCTCGGGGCCGCCGAGGGCCGCGGCGATGCGGCGGCCTTCCTCGGCCGGGGGCAGGGGGTCGAGGCTGACCGGGCGGCCGTCATAGAAGCCGTAATACATCTGGTAGACGGCGCGGGCGTTGAATTTCAGCGTGCCGCAATAGCCGCGGGCGTGGACGCGGGAGGAGAGCCAGTCCGGCTCGGCGATCTGCGCGGCGATCTCGGTCGGGGTGTGGCCGAGATTGGCGAGGCGCAGGGCCTGGTCGTGGGTGTACTTGTAGATGTCGCGCTGTTCTTCGAGGTAGCGGCGCAGGGCCTCGCCGCCGCGCACGGGCCAGTTGTGGCAGTTGATCAGCACCTCGGCCTCGGCGCCGAAGAGCTGCAGCGCCTCGTCGATGGTGCGGGCCCACAGGAGGGTGTCGCGGACCTGGGCGCCGCGCGGGGGCAGGGCGTTGTGCATGGTCTGGGTGCAGACCTCGGCCATGCACAGCACGCGGCGGTCGGGCAGGTAGAAGGTGAACTCGGCCGGGGCCTCGGCGCCGCCGGCCATCTGGAAGATCACGCGCACGCCGTCGATGACCCGTTCCTCGCCGGTATCCGAGATGAACTCGGTGGGGGGATGAAGGTGCGGGCGCCCTTGCCGACGCCCTTGCCGATGCCGCCGTCGACAACGCCCTCGGGCGAGGCGGGCAGGGTGATGCCGAACTGGCAGACGGCGCGGCGCGAGGTGTGGTTGCCGCCGAGCACGCCTTCCGAGGCGGCGTAGGTCATGAACTCGGCCGGGGCGTAGATGGGGGGCGCGGCGGCGGGGGGGTCTGCGGGGTCTTCTGCGGAGGGGGCCGGACAGACGCCCCTGAGCCCGCCGAAATGGTCCGGGTGGGTGTGGGTCACGAGGATCGCGCTGACCGGGCGGGGGCCGAGCGCGTCATTGACCATCTGCAGCGCGGCGGCGGCGGTTTCGGCGGTCATCAGCGGGTCGACGAGGAGCCAGCCGGTGTCGCCGCGGATCACGGTCATGTCGGCGTAGTCGCAGCCGCGGGCCTGCCAGACGCCGTCGGCGACCTCGAACAGCCCGGCGATGGCGTTGAGCCGGGCCATGCGCCAGAGCGAGGGGTTCACGGTGTCGGGGCAGGGGCCGTCGAGGAAGTCCCAGTCGGCCATGTCCCAGGCCATGCGCCCGGCGGCGTTGCGGACGCCGCCCGGGGGCGGCGCGGCGATGCGGCCATGGGCGGCGGCTTCGAAATCGGCGGGGTCCGCGAGGGGCAGCGCCTCGGCCACGGCGCGGTTGGCGCGGGCGGTGGCGGCGTGCAGGGCGGCGCGCAGGGCGTCGAGGTCGGGGGCGGGATCGGTCGCGGGATCGGTCATCTGGGCGTCCTGTCTCGGGCGGCCCGCGCGCGGGGCGGGGCCGGGAAAAGGGGCGGGGCCGGGAATGGGGGCGGGGCCGGGGAAGGGCGGGGCCGGAAAAGAGGGCGGGCCGGGCGGGGGGCGCCCGGGGTAACGGGCGGCGGCGGCGTCAGCGCGGGGCGGCGAGGAAGCCGGCGAACATCTCGGCCAGGAAGGGCGCGAAGGCGGGGTCCTTCGCGTCGAAGCGCAGGCCGGGGGTCATCATCTCGTTGTTGAGGACGCTGAACACCATCTGCACCGCGAAGCCGACCCGGCGCGCGGCGTCGGGCCGGTCGGCGAGGAGGCCTGGCCGCGTGTCTTCCCGCGCATCGTCCCGGGCATCGTCCCGGGTTTCGGCCCCCGCTTCGTCCCGCGTTTCGTCCCGCGTTTCGGCCAGCGCCGCGGCGAGCCTGTCGCCGAGGGCGGCGCCGCGGGCGCGCAGGGGGCTCCAGTCCTCGGGGCGGTCCTGGAGGCGGGCGCAGGCCTCGCGCAGCACCCCGCGCCAGGGCCCGGTATAGAGGCCGATCATGCAGTCCACGAAGGCGGCGGCGGCCTCGGGCAGGGGCGCCCCGGCAAGGCGTTCGGGCGCGAGCGCGCGGGCGAAGGCGGCGTCGTGCTCGGCCTGCATCCGGGCGCGCAGGAAGGCGAAGAACGCCTCCTTGGTTTCGAAGCGCGAGTAGAAGCCGCCGACCGAGGAGCCCGCGGCGCGGGCGAGCTCGGGGACCGAGAGGTCGTCGGCGCGGCGGTGCAGGAGCTGCGCGCGCCCGGCATCGACGAAGCGGTCGCGCAGGGCGCGGCTGCGGGCCTGTTCGGCCGGCTTGACGCCGGGCAGGGCGTCGGGGTCGGGGCTGGCGCCGGGCGCGGGCGCAGGATCGGGCGCGGGGCCGGGCGCGCGGGCGTCCGGCGGGGCGATGGCGGGCATGGGCGGACTCCTCCCAGGGGCCTGCGGGGCGGGTCGGGCCGCCCCCGTCATGGGGGGGGATGGGGGCGGCGCCGGGGCGCTGTCAACAAGAATGAGAATATTGGTTCTGTTTTTGGCGCGGCGGGCGGCGGGCGGGGCGGCGCAGAACAGGCGGGCGGCGCCGCCCGGGCGGCGGAGATGAAACCATGTCCCGCCAAGCGGGCGGCGCCGTCTTTGACCTGCGCCGCCCGGCTGGTTACGGTCTTGTTATTGTGCCGTTCATGCTTCTGTTCGGGAGATGCGCGGCCGGGGCCGCGCCGAAAGGATGCCGATGACCGTTCTTCGCCAGCGCGCCGCCGCGTTTTTCCTTGCCGTCCTGGCCGCGCTTGCGCCGCCGCCGCCCGCCGCGGCGCGCAGCGACCTCGACGCGATGCGGTCGCGCGATGCGCGCGCCGCCGCGCCGCGCACGGCGCCGGGCGAGGACGACCTGCCGCTTCACCTGCGCAGCCAGCCGCAGAAGCACTATTGCCTGAACGGGTTCGGAACCCCGAGCCGGGAAGCCTGCGACACGCTGATCAAGGAGATCCTGCGCGACAAGGGCCGGGCCGATTGCACGCTCGGGCGGCTCGACTGCCTGGGGATCGCGATGCGCACGGGATATGTGGGCAAGACGAAGCGCAAGGCGCTGATCGCCGCGATCCTGGAATGGCGCGCGGAGCAGGCCGACCTGCACCGGCGCGAGGCGGAGCGCGCGCGGGCCGAGGCGGGCGGCGCGGTGGAGACCCGGAGCTTCGACATCGACGGCGAGCGGCTGACCCTGCCGCTGGCCTACCGGGTGGCGCCGGGCGCCAACATGGGCGGGCGGATCAAGGTGCAGGTCTGGACCAACATGCTGCCCGCCGCGCAATGCCCGGAGACGGCGCTGCTGAAGACGCGGATCGGCCTCGGGACCAATGGCGGCGACGAAGCCTGCCGCGGACGGGCCCCGCGCGAGGTGATCTTCCACGCCTTCGACCAGGGCAGGCTGATCGGGTCGGAGGTGCTGAGCGGCGCGGACCAGGCGGGGCGGCGCAAGGACGGGACGGAATGGCTGATGACCTCGTTCCTCGAGCAGGTGACGAGCTGGGCGCGGCCCTATTCGCGGTATATCGACTGATGCGCGCAAGCTCGTCATTCCGCCTGCGCGGCCTCGCGGCGCTGATCGGGGCGGCGCTGATCGGGGCGGCGCTGTCCGCCGCCCCCGGCCCGGCGCCCGCGCAGGGGCTGTTCGACCCGGTGATCCCGCGCGGGCGCTCGGCCGCCGACACGCTGCGGGACCGGCCGGGCTGCGCGGGGATGCAACCGGCGCGGCCCGAGACCGCCTTCGGGATCGCGCTGGCCCCGGCGCCGGGGCAGGGGGTCGCGGTGACCCGCGTGGACCCCGGCGGCCCCGCCGCGGGCGCGCTGGCGCAGGGCGACCTGGTGCTGTCGGTCAACGGGCGGCGGGCGCTGTCGGCGGAGGCCTTCGGCAAGGACCGGCCCGAGCGCGGCGTCTACCTGTTCGGGATGCGCGGCGGCGTGCCGTTCGAAGCGGTGGTCTGGTCCTGCGCCGGGCCGCCGAGCGCCCCGCCGCTTCCGATCCGGGGCGGGCAATACACTTTCTCGGTGCTCTATCCCGAGCGGGTGCGGGCGCAGGAGCCGGCGCCGCACCGGCTCGACCCGCGGCTGATCCTCGGGGGCTACACCTGGGCGAAATACAACCTCAGCGGCCCCGCGCGCCTGCCGCTGCCCGGGGGCGGGACGCTGGCGGATTACTGCCGCGTCGCGCCGACGGAGCGGATCGCCTATACCGAGCGGACCACGCATATCCGGCGCAACGCGTATGGCGAGACCGGCCGCTACACCACGACCGAAGAGCGCGGCCAGCTGGTCGACCGCGCCCTGGCCGCGGATTACCGGGAGCACCTGCGGTACATCCACAACGACGTCGAACTTGCGACGCGGCAGGTTGCGAACATGATCCACGATGTCGGCCGCCGCCACGGCTGCGCCTCGCCGGAGTTCAAGGACCTCCAGCGCCGGGTCTACCGGCTGTTCGGCAAGCCCTGGGGCGGGGGCTGAGGGGGGCGGGCTGAAAGCGCGCGCGCGGGGTCAGCCCGCCGCCTGCCGCCGCCGCTCCGCCTCGACCAGCAGGTCGGTGAAGGCGGCGACGCGCGGGGGGCGGAACCGGGCCGGGGGGTAGACGATGAAGATCCCGCCCTCGGGCAGGGTCCAGTCGGGCAGCAGCCGCACCAGCCGCCCCGCGGCCAGCGGCGCGGCGACCAGGAAGTCGGGCAGGATCGCCGCCCCCAGCCCCGCCAGCGCCCCGGCCAGCGCCGCGGGGGTGGTCGTCATCCCCGCCACGATCGACAGGCGCACCCGCGCGCGGGCGCCGTCCGGGCCGGAGAATTCCGCCCGCGCCGGGTCGGGCAGCGCCAGGTTGCCGACGAAGGGCCAGGGCGCGAGATCGGCGGGGCTGCGCGGCGTCCCCTGCGCCGCGGCGAGGGCGGGGCAGGCCACCAGCGCCTGTTTCAGCCCGCCGACGCGGCGCGATTTCAGGCTGCTGTCGCGCAGCCAGCCGAGGCGGATCGCGAGGTCCCAGTCCCCCGATTGCAGGTCGAACCGGCTGTCCGAGAGGTCCAGCTCCACCGTGCAGGCGGGGTGGCGGGCGCGGAATTCGGCCAGCACCGGCACGAGGAAGCTCTGCCCGTAATCGAGCGGCGCGGTGATGCGCAGGTGGCCGGTCGGCACGCCGCGGCGGGACTGGAGCGCCTCCTCGGCCTCCGCGGCCTCGGACAGGATCCGCTCGGCATGGTCGAGCAGCAGCGCCCCGTCCTCGGTCAGGGTCACGCTGCGGGTGGTGCGCAGGAACAGCGAGGCGCCGAGCTCTTCCTCGAGCCGCGCGACCTGGGCGGAGACCACGGCCTTGGTCACCCCCAGCTGCGCCGCGGCGGCGGTGAAGGAGCCGGTCCCGGCGACCGCGTGGAAATGGGCGAGGCGGTCGAGCTTCATCATCGGGGGGAGGGCGCCTGTGATTGTCTGCCTGATCCAGACGATCCTTATGGATTTGTATGGCTGATGGCGCAAGGGGCGCGCCTACATCCGGGGCATCGCATTGATGCTCGGCCAAGGAACACAGTCATGAGCCGCAAGATCAGCCTCGTCGCCGCCGCCGTCCTCGCCCTCGGGATCGGCGCGCCGATGGCGCGGGCCGAGACGCCCTCGACCGTCGGCGCGACGTATCGCGCCGAATCCGCCACGGTGGCGCTGGCCCCGGGCGAGAAGATCGAGACCCTTTTCACCAAGAACATGACCCAGCCCTATATCCTGCAGAAGTTGACCGACCGGGTGTATTTCTACCAGGGCGGCTTCTACGGCACGGTGTTCTACGTGGGCGCCGAGCGCGTTCTGCTGTTCGACGCGCTGGAAGGGCAGGGGCCGGGCCTGCTGGAGGCGATCGGCTCGGTCACCGACCTGCCGGTGGCGGCGATCGTCTACAGCCACAACCATGCCGACCACATCAACGACGCGCCGAAGATCCTGGCCGCCTTCCCGGGCGCGCAGGTGATCGCCACCGAGGCGACGGCGGCGCAGATGGCGCGGCTCGGCTCGGCCCACCCGGCGCCGACCGAGGTGATCGGCGCGGAGGAGGCGTCGTTCCTGTTCGAGGGTCTCGAGGTCGGCGTCGTGCGCGCCGCCGACGACGCCCATGCCCATGACCACGCGATCTTCGTGCTGAACGGCGAGGGGGTGGTCCACGTGCCCGACGTGATCAACCCCGACCAGCCGCCGTTCTGGTCCTTCGCGGGCTCGGCCTCGTACCTGGGATATCGCGAGATCGTCGAGCAGATCGGCGCGCTCGACTGGCAGTACCTGTCGGGCGGGCATGGCAATGTCGGCTCGCACGAGGACATCGCCTTCTACCTCGCGTATCTCGACGGCCTCGAGGCCGCGGTGGGCCAGGCGATGGGCGAGGCGCCCTGGGGCTTCGGCGTCGATGCGTCGACGCTGACGGCGCATACCGCGATGCTGCCGGCCTGGTATGGCGAGATCGCCCGCCGCGCGACCGAGACCATGCGCCCCGAATACGGCGCCTTCTATGGCTTCGAGGCCGCGACCCCGGCCAATGCCGAGATGGTGGCCGAGTACCTGTTCAGCTACCGCTGAGCGCCGGGTCCCGCGCCCTGGCCGCGCCCCGCGGGGCGCGGCCTCCCCCCCTTTTCCATGCGCCCGCGCGCGGCCCCGTCTCGGGGCCCGGGGGCGCCGCTTTTCCCAGATGAAAGGAGAGATCCCATGACCTCCACCACCCGATTTCTCGACGGACAATCCGCGCTCGTGACCGGCGCGGGGGCGGGCCTCGGGCGCGCCATCGCGCTGCATTACGCCGCCGCGGGGGCGCGGGTCGTCGTCGCCGATATCGACGACGCGGCGGGCGAGGAGACCGTGCGCCGGATCGCCGAGGCGGGCGGGACCGCCCTTTACCAGCGGGCCGACGTGTCGGACCCGGGCCAGGCGCAGGCGCTGGTGGACCGGGCGGTCTCGGCCTTCGGCAAGCTCGACATCGCCTGCAACAACGCGGGCGTGGCGCCGCCCGCGACGAAGCTGGCCGAGATCGACGACGCGCTGTGGCGGCGGATCATGTCGATCAACCTCGACGGCGTGTTCTACGGGATGCGCGCGCAGATCCCGGCGCTGGAGGCGAACGGGGGCGGGGTGATCGTGAACGTCGCCTCGATCCTCGGGCAGGTCGGGTTCCCTGGGCTGGCGCCTTACGTGGCCACCAAGCACGCGGTGCTGGGGCTGACCAAGCAGGTGGCGGTGGATTACGGGGCCAAGGGCGTGCGCGCCATCGCGGTGGGCCCGGCCTTCATCAAGACGGGGATGGAGGAGAACCTGGCCCCCGAGGACCGCGCCGCGCTCGACGCCGCGCACCCGGTCGGGCGGATGGGCGAGCCGGAGGAGGTCGGCGCGGTGGTGGCCATGGTCTCGGCCCCCGGCTGGACCTTCGTCAACGGCGCGTACCTGCCCATCGACGGCGGCTACCTGGCGCGCTGAGCGGCGGGGCGGGGCAGGGGGGCGCCGGGCGCCGTCCCGGCGCCGCCGCGCCCGGGGGGCGCGGGGTCCGCGCGGGGGACTGGGCCGGGGGGCGCGCGCTGGCCGGGAGCGCGCGCGGCCCCATATCACCGGGGACATCGCCACGGACCAGACCGCCGACCGCCCCCCGGACCAGAGACGAGGCCCCATGACCCGCGCCGCCCTTCGCATCGCCGTCGCCGCCGCCGCCGCCATCGCCGCCGCCGCGGCCCCGGCGCAGGATTTCAACGACGCCGCCCCCAACGCCCCGGACCAGCGCCCGGCCTTCGCGAACCAGACCCGCGCGCCGGTTCTGCCCGCGGGCCCCGCGCTTTCGGTCGAGACGCTGGCCGCGGGGCTGGACGAGCCCTGGGGCATGGCCCGCCTGCCCGGCGGCGCGCGGCTGGTGACCGAGAAGCCGGGGCGGATGCGCCTGGTGGCCCCGGACGGGACCGTCTCGGCCCCCATCGCGGGCGTCCCGCCGGTGGATGCGCGCGGGCAGGGCGGGCTGCTGGACGTCGCCATTCGCGACAGCTTCGCCGAGGACCGCCGCGTGTGGTGGAGCTTTTCCGAGCCGCGCGCGGGCGGCAATTCCACCTCGGTCGCCACCGGGACGCTGTCGGAAGACGGCGCGCGGCTTTCGGACGTGCGGGTGATCTTCCGGCAGGAGCCGGCCTGGGACAACGGCTACCATTTCGGCTCGCGCCTCGTGTTCGACGCGGAGGGGATGCTCTTCGTGACCACGGGCGAGCGGTCCTCGCACACGCCGCGGCGGCTGGCGCAGGACGTCGGCACGCACCTGGGGAAGGTGCTGCGGATCGACCCGGAGGGCGGCCCGGCGCCGGGCGGCCCGGACATTCCCGGCGGGCTGCCGGAGATCTGGTCCTACGGGCACCGCAACGTCCAGGGCGCGGCGATGGGCCCGGACGGGGCGCTGTGGACGGTCGAGCACGGGCCGCGCGGGGGGGACGAGCTGAACCGCCCCGGCGCCGGGCTGAACCATGGCTGGCCGGTGATCACCTATGGGGTGGAGTACAGCGGCCGCCCGGTCGGCGACGGGATCACCGCGGCCGCGGGGATGGAGCAGCCGGTCTATTACTGGGACCCGGTGATCGCGCCCTCGGGGATGGTCTTCTATGACGGGGAGATGTTCCCCGAGTGGCGGGGCGACCTTCTGATCGGCGCGCTGCGCGGGGCGCTGGTGCGGCTGGAGCTGGACCTGTCGGCCCGGCGGGTGACCGGCGAGGCGCGGCGCCTGGCGGATGAGCTGGGGCGCGTGCGCGACGTTTCGGTGGACCCGGACGGCGCGGTGATCCTGCTGATCGAGGATGACGGCGCGCTGCTGCGGCTGAGCCGGGCGGAGTGAGCCGGGCGGAGTGAGCCGGGCGGGCCGGGTGGAGTGCGCCGGGCGCGCCGCCCGCCCGGCCCGGGGCCGGTCCTGCCCCGCCCGGCGCGGCCGGGGCCGGGGACCGGGCCCTCAGAGGTCCTCGATCCCGCGCACCGTTTCGCGGAAGAAGTCGAGCAGGCCCTCCGCCTCGTGCGAGAGGATCACGGTGCGGCTGTCGACCTCGCGCCCGCGCACCCCGTAGAAGAAGCGCTGGTGGAAGAAGGTCAGCACCCAGCCGTCGCCGAGGGCGAAGGTCTCGAGCGAGAGGGCCCGCGTGCCGCGCGGGAACACCTCGGTCCCGAGGCGGGTCACCACCTCGACCAGCTCGTCGCGGGTCGCGGCGCGCTGCCAGCTCACGTCCGTCTCGTCGCGGAAATGGTCGATGCGGAAATCGACGTCCTCGGCGATCAGCGCGAACATCTGCGGGTCGGCGGCGACGAATTTCGCCAGCACCTGGCCGATCACGGTGTCCTCGGGGCGGGTCGGGGTCATCTGCATGGGGGCTCTCCTGGCCTTGCGTTGCGGTGACCCGAGATGTGCCGCGGCGGCGATCCAAAGGAAATTGCGGGTGATGGCGTGGATGGTATAGCCTTGGGCTATGCTGGAACTCACCGCCCTGCGCTATTTCGTCAGCGCCTATGAAACCGGGACCTTCAGCCGCGCGGCCCGCGCCTGCGGGGTCAGCCAGCCGACGGTGTCGGCCGCGATCCAGCGGCTGGAGGACCGGCTGGGCGGGCCGCTGTTCGGGCGCGCGAAGACCGGGCTGACGCCGACGCCGATGGCGCGGCGGCTGTACCATGACGCGGGCCCGAGCGTGGCGCACCTGGCGGGGCTGGAGGCGCGGCTGGAGGGGGCGGCGCGGCCCGAGCTGCGGGTGCATTGCGCCCCGGACATGCTGGCGCGCGCGCTGGCCCCGGCGCTGAACGCGCTGCGGCTGGGGCCGGGGGCGCCGGGGTTCCGCTTCACCGACGATGCGGCGCAGAGCGACCTGGCCTGGGTGTCGGAGGGCTGCGCGCCGCGCGGACACGGCTTCATCGCGCTGCGCGAGGAGCCGTTCCGGCTCGCGGTCGCGGCGGCGCACCCGCTGGCGGCGCGGGCGGGGGGGCGGGCCGGCGTGCGGGCGGGGGTGCGGGTCGAGGACCTTGCGGGGCTGGCGCTGATCCACCGGCCCTATTGCCCGGCGGCGGACCGGATGGACCTGCTGCCCGCGGGCCCGGCGGCGCAGGCGACGGATGACGCGCAGGTGCTGGAGCTGGTGGCGGCGGGGCTGGGGGCGGCCTTCGTGCCGCTCTCGCACGGGGTGGGGCGGGCGGACCTGGCGCTGCTGCCGCTGCTGGGGCGGGAGGCGGGGACGCGGCGCTGCGGCGTCGCCCACCGGCGCACCGCCTTCGCCGCGCGGATGGCGGCGCGGCTGGCCGAGGCCCTGGGCGGCGCGGCGGAGGGACCCGCGGATGGGGCCGCGGGGGACCCCGCGGATGGGGCCGCGGAAGGCGCCGCGAAGGACGGGCCCGAAGCGGGCTGACCCCGCCGCGGGCCGACCCGGCGGCGGGCTGAGGCGCGCCGCTTGATCCCTGTCATTGGCGCCGCCCGCCCGCGCGGTGTTCAATACCGGCCCCGGGCCGTCCAGGCCCGACCGGCTGGGAGGGCGGTCATGGACATCACGTTTCACGGCGCGGCGGGCTGCGTCACCGGCTCGTGCCACCTGGTGAGCTGCGCGGGGCGGCGGATCCTCGTCGACTGCGGCATGTTCCAGGGCGGGCGCGAGCTGTACGAGGAGAACGCGGGCGATTTCGGCTTCGACCCGGCAAGCATCGACGTGCTGCTGCTGACCCACGCGCATCTCGACCATTGCGGGCGCATCCCGCTGCTGGTCAGGCGCGGCTTCCGCGGCGAGATCATCTGCACCGCGGCCACCCGCGACCTGGTGCGGCTGGTGCTGCTCGATTCCGCGCACCTGCACGAGGAGGAGGCGAGGCGCGCCAACCGCCGCCGCCGCGGGGGGGCCGAGGTCGAGCCGCTCTACGACACGGTCGACGCGCTCGACTGCCTCGACCGGTTCGGGCGCGAGGCGGTCTATGGCGAGACGGTGGCGCTGTGGGAGGGCGTGCGCGCCAGCTTCCACGACGCGGGCCACATTCTCGGCTCGGCCAGCATCCTGCTGGAGCTGGAGGAGGCGGGGCGGCGCCGGCGCGTGCTGTTCTCGGGCGATATCGGCCCGGGGAACCGGCCGCTGCTGGACGGCCCGCAGCCGCCCGCGCCGGTGGACGCGGTGGTGATGGAGACGACCTATGGCGACCGCGACCACCGGCCGATGGACGCCTCGGTGGCCGAGTTCCACGCGGCGGTGCGCGACGCGGATGCGCGCGGGGGCAACGTGATCATCCCCACCTTCGCGCTGGAGCGGGCGCAGGAGCTGCTGTTCTTCCTGCGCGAGGGGGCGGCGCAGGGCGCGCTGCCGCCGGACCTGCAGGTGTTCCTCGATTCCCCCATGGCGATCTCGGCCACCCAGCTGTTCCGCCGCCACCCCGAGGCGATGAAGGACGAGATCACGCGGATGATCCGCGAGGGCCGCGACCCGTTCCGCCCGCCGGGGCTGCACATCACCCGGGACGCCTCGGAATCGATGGCGCTGAACCGCGTGCGCTCGGGCGCGGTGATCATGGCCGGGTCGGGCATGTGCACCGGCGGGCGGGTGCGTCACCACCTGCGCCACAACCTGCCCCATGCCGATTGCAGCGTGATCTTCGTGGGCTTCGCGGCCGAGGGCACGCTGGCGCGGATCATCATCGACGGGGCGAGGTCGGTGAAGCTGTGGGGCAAGCAGGTCCCGGTGCGCGCGCATGTCCACACCATCGGGGGCTTCTCGGCCCATGCCGGGCAGGCCGAGCTCCTGGACTGGCACGCGCGCACCGGCCGGGCGGACGGGGGCGGCGGGCCGGAGGTCACCTTCCTGGTGCATGGCGAGGAGGCCGCGCGGCGGCGCTTCGCCGAGAAGCTGCCCGGCGGGCGGGTGGAGCTGCCGCGGATTCACCAGCGCTACGCGCTGTGAGGGGGGCGCCCGGGCCGGGCGCCGCCCCCGCGGTCGTCGTTACGGTCTCCGCGAGAGCCCCCGCCCGAGACGCCGCCGCGGTCGTCGCCGGAGCCCCCGCCGCGGTCGCCGGCGCCGTCCCCGCCGCCGGTTTTCCGCACCGCGCCGGAGAAATTCCGCCGGCGCCTTGACCCGGATCAAGTGCGCCGCCGCGCCCGGCATGTCATGCTGCACCTGCGATATCCGCCCGCCCCTCCGCCGCGGTCCCCTTCGCCGCGCGCGCGCCTTCCGCGCCGTGCGGGGGGGGGGCGCGGCGCCTCCCTCCCTCCCTCCCCCCCGCGGATGTCTGCCGAGCGCAGGAGCGCGACCGATGAGAGACCCGAACGCCGCCCGTCCCGGCGGCCCCGCCGCCATGCCCGACTTCCACGCCCTCGACATCCGGGAGACGCTGGACGCGCTCGGCGCCGACCCCGGCGGGCTGGACGCCGAGGAGGCCGCGGCGCGCCTTGCCGCGCATGGCCCGAACCTGCTGCCCGCCCCGCCGCGCCCCGGGGCGCTGCTGCGGTTCCTGGCGCAGTTCCGCAACGTGCTGATCTACGTGCTGCTGGCCGCCGCCGCGGTGACGGCGGCGCTGTCGCACTGGGTCGACGCGGGGGTGATCCTGGCCGTCGTGCTGGTCAACGCCGCGGTCGGCTATGTCCAGGAGGGCCGGGCCGAGAACGCGATGCAGGCGATCCGCCAGATGCTCGCCCCCCGCTGCGCCGCGCTGCGCGGCGGGCGGCGGCAGGGGCTGGACGCGGCGGAGCTGGTCCCCGGCGACGTGGTGCTGGTCGAGGCCGGCGACCGCGTGCCCGCCGACCTGCGGCTGATCGAGCAGCGCGGGCTGACGGTGCAGGAGGCGATCCTGACCGGCGAGGCGGTGCCGGTGGACAAGGCCCTCGCGCCCGTCGCCGCCGACGCGCCGCTGGGGGACCGGGCCTGCATGCTGTTCTCGGGGACGCTGGTCGCGGCGGGGACGGGCGTGGGCGTGGTGACCGCCACCGGCCCGCGCACCGAGATCGGCCGGATCAGCGGGATGCTGGCGCAGGTGGAGGTCCTGACCACGCCGCTGCTGGCGCAGATGGACCGGTTCGCGCGCGGGCTGACCGTCTTCATCCTGGCGCTGGCGGCGGCGCTGCTGGCCTGGGGCCGCTTCGCGATGGGGATGGAGTTCGGGGAGCTGTTCATGGCCGTGGTCGGCCTGTCGGTCGCCGCGATCCCCGAGGGGCTTCCGGCGGTGCTGACCATCACCCTCGCCGTCGGGGTGCAGGCGATGGCGCGGCGCAACGCCATCGTGCGGCGGCTTCCGGCGATCGAGACGCTGGGCTCGGTCTCGGTGATCTGTTCGGACAAGACCGGGACGCTGACCCGCAACGAGATGATCGTGGCCGACCTCGTGTCCGCCGCGCATGTCTATTCGGTGGAAGGGCGCGGCTACGCCCCCGAGGGCGCGGTGCGCTGGGGCGAGGCGGATGCGGACCCGAAGGAGCACGCCGTCCTGATGGCCTTCGCCCGCGCCGCCGCCCTGTGCAACGACGCGGCGCTGAACGGAGACGGCGCCGACTGGGCGGTCGAGGGCGACCCGATGGAGGGCGCGCTGCTGGCGCTGGCGGGCAAGATCGACGCGGCCGAGGCGGCGCGGCTCGCCCGGTCCCGCCGCGACGACGCCATCCCCTTCGACGCGGCGCATCGCTACATGGCCGTCCTGCACCACGACGCCGGGGGCGCGGCCCATGTCCACGTGAAGGGCGCGCCCGAGGCGGTGCTGGCGCTTTGCGCCGACCAGCACGCCGCCGATGGCGGGGCCGAGCCGCTGGACGTCGAATTCTGGCAGGACGCGGTGGAGCGGCTGGCCGGGCGCGGGCAGCGGGTGCTGGCCGTCGCCTCGATGACCCGCCCCGGCGGGATGGCGGGGCTGGCGGCCGGGGACCTGCGCGGGGCGCTGACCCTGACCGGGCTGGTGGGCCTGATGGACCCCCCGCGCGAGGAGGCGATCGCCGCGGCGGCCGAGTGCCGGGCGGCGGGGATCCGGGTGAAGATGATCACCGGCGACCATGCCGCCACCGCCCGGGCCATCGGCGCGATGATCGGGCTGGAGAACGCGCGCGACGTGCTGACCGGCGCGGATGTGGAGGCGATGGACGACGCGCAGCTCGAGCTTGCGGCGATGGAGACGGACATCTTCGCGCGCACCTCGCCCGCGCACAAGCTGCGGCTGGTCTCGGCCCTGCAGGCGCGCGGGCTGACGGTGGCGATGACCGGCGACGGGGTGAACGACGCGCCGGCGCTGAAGCGCGCCGATGCGGGCGTCGCGATGGGGCTGAAGGGCGCCGCGGCGGCGAAGGAGGCGGCGGAGCTGGTGCTGGCCGACGACAATTTCTCCTCGATCGTCGCGGCGGTGCGCGAGGGGCGCGCGGCCTATGACAACATCCGCAAGGTGATCGGCTGGACCCTGCCGACCAATGCGGGCGAGGCGCTGTGCGTGATCGTGGCGCTGCTGGCGGGGCTCGCGCCGCCGATCACCGCGGTGCAGATCCTGTGGGTGAACCTGATCACGGCGGTGACGCTGGGCATCGCGCTGGCCTTCGAGCCGGCCGAGCCGGGGGTGATGCGCCGCCCGCCGCGCCCGCGGGACGCGCCGCTCCTGGACGCGGGGCTGGGCTGGCGGATCGCGCTGGTCTCGGCGTTGATCCTGGCGGGGGTGTTCGGGGTTCACCGCTATGCGCTGGCGCAGGGGTACGACCCGGCGCTGGCGGGGACGATGGCGATGACGACGCTGGTGGCGCTGGAGATCTTCAACCTGTTCTTCATCCGGGTCCTGCACGCGCCGGCGCTGCGGCTGGAGACGCTGCGGGGCACGAAGGTGCTGTGGGGCTGCGTGCTGGCGGTGGCGGCGGCGCAGGTGGCGGTGACCGAGCTGGGCCCGCTGCAGGCGGTGTTCGGCGCGGCGGCGATCCCGCCGGGCGAATGGCTGGTGATCCTGGGGGTCGGCGCGCTGTTCTTCCTGGTGCTGGAGAGCGAGAAGCGCCTGCGCCTGGCGCTGCGCCGGCAGGGGGGATGAGGGGCGCGGGGTGTTCTGGTCGGCGGGGGGGCGGCGCCCTGCGCCGCGCCGCTTCGCCGCTTCGCCGCCGAGGCGGGGTCGCCGGGTTCAAGGGCGTGCTGCAGGTCGATGGATGCAGCGGCTGCGCCCGCCTTGCCGCCCGGCCGGAGCGGTCCGCTCCGGCCATGGCCGTCTTCGAGGCCCGGCCGGGGGATCGCCGCGCCCCCGCGCGGGCTCGAAATCGCCGCTTGGGCAGGCGCCGGCTTGCAGCGCCAAACACCCGGGGGCTGAAGGTCTTCCTCGACGACGGCGGCACGTTTGGGCGCGACGACGCGACTTCAAGCGCCGCCGCCCCGAAGGTCAGGTGCGCGCGTCGTCGTCCGGTGCTCCGGCTTCCCCCGATGGCGAGCGCCCTCCGCCGGTCTGTGACGCGGCTTTCGCCGACAGGCTGTCCGCGCCGACGCCTTTCGCGGCGCCTTCATCGGTGGCGGGAGCCTCCGTCCCAGAGCCTTGGGACTGGGGGTCCCCGGAGCTTTCTTGTTCGGGAGGGCGCGGGGCAGGGGGCTGGTGCGTTTCGTCCTGCCCGGCTGCCTGGTCCGGCGAAGGTTCCGCCGGCGCAGGGTCGACGGGGGGCTCTCTGGGTTCGCCCGGGGCAGAGGCTTCGTCCGTCGTAGCATCGGGGGCGTCGGAATCTCCTTCGGCGTCGGCCTCCGGCTGCGCGACCGGATGCGCGTCCGGCTGCGCGTCCGGCGCCGGCGCCTCGGCCTCCGAAGGTTCCGGCGCGTCCTCCGCCGCCTCGTCCTGCGGCTCGGATCCGGGCTGTGGTTCCTCGGGGAGTTCCTCGCGGGCTTCGTCCTCGTGTTCGGCCTCCGGCGCGTCGGCCGGGGGAAGCGGGGTGCGGTCCATGCGCCGCAGCATGGTTTCGAGCGACTCGAGGCCGCTGAACCGCAGGTAGCGTCCGAGGAGGTGGGCCGCGGTCTCGAACGCCTCGTCGCGTCCATCGGCGGCGCAGCGCCGGTAGAGGTCGGACAGGTCCAGGTCTGCCGGGACGTCGTCGCGGCAGGCCTCGCGCCAGTGCAGGAACAGCAGCAGGGACCATGCGTCGAGGCCCTCCGCCGGGCCGGTCTTCAGCGCGGCGTCAAGCGCCTCGACCGCCTCGCGGAAGGCGGCGTCGGTCAACCATTCGGCCAGGGAGCGCGCGGGTTCGGCGCCCGCCTGCTTGAAGAGGGCCGACGTGGGCGCGAACGCTGCGTCCTTTCCATCGCGGTCGAGGAACAGCCGGGTGCAGCCGGCGAGGAGCTGAAGGGACCCGAGCCCGCCCTTGAAGCGGGGGGCGGCCTTGCCGTTCTCCAGGCGGCTCCTCACCTGGAAGGTGAACGGGTTGCTGTCGACGCCCGGCGCGCTGCCGCCGCTGCGGTCCTCGGTGGGGGCGTCCAGCCAGTAGTCGATCCAGCCGTCGATCTGCGCGTCGAAGGCGCGCCTGTCGCGCGGGTCGCTCTCCACCCCGAGCGCGGCCAGCACCGTCTCGCCGCCATAACGGGAGTCGCGGCAGGCGTCGTCAAGCAGCCGGCCGCGCCAGGCGTCCTCGAACCTCGGCGCGCCCAGCAGGCCGCGGCGGTCGCCAAGTCGCGACGCCAGCATTTCGGCCGCGCGTCGGCTGAGCGGATGCAGGCCCTCGAGATCCCTGAAGCGGGCGCGCACCACCTCGCCCGAAACGCCGCCCGCCTGCACGAGGTGCGGCTCGGCGCCGAGGTCGGCGAGCACGAGCCGGTGGTCGCCGTCCACGCCCACCTGCGGCGCGCGCGCCAGCAGCAGGTCGACGGCCGGGCCCGGATCGGCGGGCAGCGCGACGATGCGGTCGCGCATCAGGCGCAGCTCCCCGGCCTTCATCCAGGCGTCGAGTTCGTCGAGCCCGATGACCGTCCAGGCGCGCGGATCGTCGTCAGAAATACACGTCATCGTCGCTCTCTTCGTCTTCCTCGGCCCCGATCGCGACGGGGCTGAAAAGGGCGTCCGGGATCTGGGCCACGAGCGGGTGCAGGCCGGGCCCGGTCCGGGTCAGGAACAGCCCTTCGCGGGCCCGGGTGACGGCGACGTAAAGCAGGCGGCTCGCCAGGTCCGGGTCCTTGTAATGGATGCTCAGTTTCGGGGTCAGGCAAGGCAGGTAGACCTGTTCGAAGTCGAGACCTTTCGCGCTGTGGTAGGTCATCAGGTAGACCATCTTGCGGCGGTTGGAGTCCTCGAGATCGCCATGCCCGTTGCCGAGGTACTGGAGCGGAAGCCCGGCGGCCGCCAGGACCGCGTTCTTCTCGTCATATTCCTTCATCTTGACGAACGGCGCGTCGTCCAGGCCCTCGAGCTGCGCCACCCGCCGCAGGAAATTGCGGATCTCCTTGTGGGTCGGGAGCAGGATCGCCGTCGGCGAGCCGAGCTGGGCCCCCTCGCGCGCGCGGCGCCAGACCCAGTCCGCCTCCTGCTCGAGGGTTTCGGCCTGGCCCAGCATCACGTCGACATTGCGCAGGCGGCTGAGCCGTGCGTCCTGCAGGCGCGCCGCCGGGTGGATGCTGGCCGCGATGGCCAGCAGGTTGCGCGTCAGGCGATACATGATGTCGAGCACGATGGGCTGCGCCGAGACGATGCGCGAGATGTCCTCGGGCGAGGCGCTCTCGTCGTAGATGGTCTGGATCGGATCGCCGCCGATGACCATCTTGCTGCAGCGCCGGCGCAGGTCCGAGATCATGTCCGGCTTCAGATCCTGAACCTCGTCGACGAACAGGACGCTGCAGTTGCGGCCGGTGTTCTTGAATTCATGCGCCGTCATGACATGGACCGAGCGGCGGGTGTCGTCATCGAGCCCGTCCGCGACCAGCGCCTTGAGGGCGTGGGTGTAGGTCACGAAGACCATCGAGAGGTTCGGCGCGCGCCGTTTCGCCTCGCGCAGGGCATGGACCAGCACGACCGTCTTGCCGGTGCCCGCGGAGCCCTGGACCCAGCGGACCGGGGCCAGGGCCGAGGCACGGCTCGGGATGCCCAACGACGCGCCGAGCGGGTCGCCCGGGCTTGGCGCAAGGATCGCCGACAGGCAGGCGTCGCAGGCGTCGTTCTGGTCTGAATCGAGCTTGTTGCGTTGGGGGAGCCAGTGCATGCCGCCTATCCTCCGCGTTTCGTTTCGCCTGTCCCGGCGGCCAGGTTGCTCTCGTCATAGGGACGGGCGAGCGGCGGCTGCAGCGCGCGCACCGTGCGGCGGGCCAGTTGAACCGCCTCCTCGTCGCCCAGGGCCCTGGCCGCCTGCAGCATCCGTCCTGCATCGTCGAGATCCGCCTGCCCTGCGCCGATCAGGCGGCGGCAGATGGCGACGCAGCGCTCCAGCATGCCGCGGCCCTCGGGGTCGCCCCTCTCGAACAGGCGGCGCCCGAACCAGTCGAGCGTTGCGAGATGGCCGGGATCCTGCTCCAGCGCCTCGCGGCTGAGCCGTTCACAGGCGCTCACGTCGCCCGCCCGGGACATGTCGAGCGCGAGGTTGAAGGCTGTGGTGGCGCCGGGGTTGCGCTCATACGCCGTGCGGGCCCAGGCCGCGGCGAGCGCCTCGCGCCCCGCCCGGGACCAGAAATAGGTGATCTTCGTCGCGTGGTCGTCCCCCGGCGACAGGCGCTCCAGCGCCTCGAACATCTCGGCGGCGACGCGCCAGTCGCCCGCGGCCGCCGCGGCCTCGGCATAGTTTTCAACGGCCGACGCCGAGGGGCGGCCCCGGTTGGCGGCCGCGGACTGGTTGAAATGCTGGCGGGCGCGCAGCACCGACTGTTCGGCGGCGGAGAGGGGGCGGTTGGAGAGCGGGTTCATGAACTCCGCCGACCGCCGCGCGGATCCCGCCGTCACCTCGATGTTCAGCAGCTTGTCGGCGGTCAGGCTGCAGGCGACGTTGATCCGCTCGCCCGCCCGGAACCCGGTCCTCTCGGGGGCGCGGATGTGCAGCACGCCGACCAGCTTGTCCTCGGCGCCCGAGCAGAACGGCAGTTCCAGCGCCATCTGGCCGTCGCGCTCGATGTAGAGGGCGTCCACCTCGATCCGGTCGGAGGGGGCAGGGGTGCCGGCAGGGACGATCGGCTGCAGGCTGCCGTCGAGGGTGATGACCGAGATCGCGTCGGCGAGGATCGGGGTGATGAGCTCGGTCCCGAGGCCATGGCGATGCAGGGCATGGACGGCGGAGCCCTGCGAAACGTGGCTGCGCAGGTCCCGCGGGACGAGCGGTTCGACGAAGCGCCCGAACCGGTCCGTGAGCGCCCGCCGCACCAGCGGGCTTTCGGCGCTGCCGCCGATGAACAGGATCGCGTCGAGCTCGCCGTCCTCGAGCCCGGCTTTCCGAAGCGCGTCATCCACCGGAACATGGATCGAGGGGCGCGCGTCGTCGCCGTCCTCCGGGCGCTCCAGGAACGGGCCCATCGCGGCGGCGAACCCGCCGAGCGACAGGCTCGGGCGGTCGAGCCGCAGCACCGCGTCCCGCGTCGACGGGTCGTTCGGCCCGTTGCGCACCTTCAGCTTGATCGGGACGATCGCCTCGTCGGCGATCTCCTCGTTCAGGGCCCTGGCGCGCTCGAGGTCGGTGACGTCGCGGCGCGCGATAAGCCGGTTGGCCTGCACCTTCAGCCGTTCCGCCGCGGGCGAGAGGCGGCGCAGCACGTCCTCCTCGACCTGGGTCTGGGTCAGCTCGAACGGGCGGCCGTCCTCGGCGCGCAGGCCGCCGAGCAGCAGGTCCCGCGCCACGGCCCGGTCGATGTCGTCGCCGCCGAGCGCCATGAACCGCGAGATGGAGAGGTTGCGCGTGGCGAGGCCGGCGCCTTCCTGCGAGGCCTGCAGCACCGAGACGTCGCAGGTTCCGGCGCCGAAATCGAACACCATGACCCGCTTGTCCCCGGCGCCGAGGGCGGCGAGCGGCGCCTCGCCCCGGTCCGAGAGTTCGGCGACATGGCCGAGGAAGGCCGCGTTCGGTTCGTCCACCAGCGTGAGCCGGTCCGCGGGGTACCCGGCCCCTTCCAGCACGGCGGCGAGATCCTGGCGCTGGTTCGCCTCGAAGGAGGCGGGAACGCTGACCGTGTAGCAGATCTCGGCCGGGAGGCCCTTGTCGGCGACCGCCTTCTCGATGCCGTGCCGGAGCCATTCGAGGAAGCAGCGCGCGGCGTCCTGCGGCTTCTCCACTTTCGGCTTGCCGTCCGATCCGTCGAGCTTGCTGGCGGCGTAGCTTGGGCCGAGATCGACGCCGAGCTCCATCTTGAACGAGGAGAAGACGGTGGCGCCGGCGCGCAGCTCGGGCTTGAGCTCCGCCGCGCCCTTCCCGAACAGCACGGCGCCCCTGTGCAGGGCGATGCAGCTGGGGACGAGGTGGTCCTCGCAGCCCTGGCCGGTGGCGAGCATCTGGCGGATCTGCAGCGGTTCGTAGGACATCCGGCGGCTCGCGCGATCGAACTGCGCGACGCTGGCGACGGTGGTGGAAGCGCCGAAGTCGATGCCGACGAAGCTGCGGGCGGCCATGATCTCCGCGAGCCGCCGCGCGGCCGCGTCGTCCTGCACGTTGACGGCGAAGCCGGTGGGGGCCGGGGCCCGGGGCGCCGTGGGCGCGGCTTCCTACTGCGCCGTCGCCGCGCCGGCGGCAGGTCCGGCGGCAGGTCCGGCGGCGACGGTCCCCGCGCCCGCGCCCGCCAGCTCCTCCGCGGCCGCTGCGCGCCAGGAGGCGGTCACCTCGTCGCGCGCGGCATCGGTCCAGCGCAGTTCGTCGAACAGGTCGAGGCAGCTCTGCAGGTGACGGACCGCCTCGCGCGGGCGCATCCCGCTGGCGGGCGCGTGGGCGTGGTCGTTGCGGGCCTTCTTGACCGCATGCAAGCGCGGAACGAGCACGTTGGTTCCATAGCCGGCCGCCTTGAGGCGGTTCGCGTTGCCGATGGCGACGGATACAAGGGCCGCGAGATCGAGATCATCGAGGCGGCAGGAGCCGCGACGGGCCGCCGCCATCCGCTGGTTGTCGCTGAGGGCCGTGAGCACGAAGTCGCGCCACCAGTTGTCGGGGTCTTCGGCCGCAAGGACCTCGCCGAGGCGGGCTGCAAGGCACGCGGCGGCATGTCGTTGCGCGGATTCCCAGTGCCTCATTCGTCTTGCCCCCCAATTGCGGACCGATGCTTTCGAAGCGGATATGCCTCGCATCGAGTTCAGCTCGCGCCGTTAACCAACCCTTCATTAAGGGATAGGAGTGAATTCGGCGGTCGGCAAGGTTGCAGGACTTGAAAAGGCCGGTCCAAGGGGGGGCTCCGCCGCCTGGGAGCGCCTTGGGGGCAGGGGGGGCGGGGAAAACGTCCTTCGTTCTGGCGGACAGAGAGGGATTCGAACCCGCTTCGCCTGGATCGGGTCAAGCTGCGGAGCGCCCTTGGTTTTTCATTTTAGTTCAGGCGGTGCTTCAACGGCTCGATGTGTAGCTGGAAGTGTAGCGGGAGCTTGCCGCGGCCGCTTCCCATCGGGACGCTCCCGAACTTGGGCTTCAGAGTGAGGTCACTTCGAGCGAAGACGCCGCGTGTCCACATGAGGCCTGCTGACCCGGGCTCAATTGCAAGATGGCCAGGTCTCCAGGCATCGCGTCGTCAGGATGGCCTTGGTCGATGCGCGAAGGTTTTTGTGCGAGTGCCGGCCGCCTACGCCGGGGTCGAAAATCACGGCGGCGCTGTGCGCAATCCCGGCGGATGGCGGAGCTGGCCGAGGAGGGGCGGGTGCAGATCCACAGAAGCGTGTGCGGGGTGTTGGCGGGGGAGGTTGGCAGTCGGCCTTGGCGCCAAGCGACAGGTAGACCGAATCCCGGCGCTTGCCGGGCAGCCCGTCTTTCCGGAACCGAAACCCGTCGACGACGAGATACAGGCCGTTGTCGCCCGCATGCACGCGCACTGACGTGAGACCCGTTCCTCCTGCAGCGCCTAGGCCTGTCCCCATGAACAGGATTCCCCAATCGGGCTCGATCTGATTCAACCTCCCGAAAGAGGAGGTCGCCATGCGCCGTCACGAGCTGTC
>NZ_JBOCEF010000022.1:0-72701 GCF_050586345.1 Rhodovulum sp. DZ06 | reverse complement strand
TGCGGGGCGTGGGGACGTTCCGGCGCCTTCGTCCCACGCGACTCCTGCAGCAGGCCGCCCCCCCGCCCCCCCTCCCAATGCTGTTGGGCGGCGGTACGGGCCGCGCGGCGCGCGCCGTCCCGGGGGGATCTGTCGCCGGGGGGGCGCGCCGCGCGGGGTGGGCGAGGGGCCACGGGAAGAGGGCCCCGCGCCCGGGC
Source organism: Rhodovulum sp. DZ06 (assembly GCF_050586345.1). NCBI lineage: Bacteria > Pseudomonadati > Pseudomonadota > Alphaproteobacteria > Rhodobacterales > Paracoccaceae > Rhodovulum > Rhodovulum sp. DZ06. The sequence goes on along the minus strand of NZ_JBOCEF010000022.1, from coordinate 72,504 downwards.
CCGCCGCCCTGCAGGGAAGCGGCGGCGGACCGGTCTGCGGCCAGGTCTGCGGTTCGGGCGGAGTCCCGGGCCGCGGCCCCGGCCCCGCCCGTGACGGGGGGCCGGGACCTTGCGTCCGTCACTCGGCCGGTTCGACCGCCGCTTCGGCGCGGGACATGGCGAAGGCGGGATAGCCCGCGGCGGCCTCGTCCTCGCATTTCTGCCGATAGGTCCCGACGCCGCCGGTATAGGACAGCACCCGCCGCGGTTTGCCCGGCACGTTGGAGCCGGTGTACCAGCTGTTGGTCTTCGCGATCAGCGTGGCGTTGGCGGTCTCGTCATGGTGGCGGACCCAGGCGTCCTCGCCCTCCGCCGTCGGCTCGATCACGTCGGCGCCCTTCTCGCGCAGCGCCCGGATCGCGCCGGTCACCCATTCCGTCTGCTGCTGCAGGCAGGTGGTCATGTTGCACAGCGCCGCCGAGGGGGCGAGGGGGGCGCCGGTCATGAACAGGTTCGGGAAGCCGTGCTTCTGGAGGCCGTAGGTGGTGCGGATGTCCTTCTCCCACTCCTCGCGCAGCTTCATCCCGTCCCGCCCGGTGATGTCGATCCGCGCCAGCGCGCCCGACCCGGCGTCGAAGCCCACGGCCATGATGATGACGTCGAGCGCGTGCACCGTGCCGTCGGCGAGCTTCACGCCCTCGGGCACGATCCGTTCGATCGGGTTGTCCTTGACCGGGACGGCGTGGACGTTGGGCTGCTTGTAGACCTCGAGGTAATTGGTCTCGAGCGGCACGCGGTGGGTGCCGAAGCCGTAATCGCCGGGCTTGGGGACGAGGGTGTCGATCAGGGCCGGGTCCTCGAGCCGCGCGGCCATCTTCTCGCGCACGAAGGCGGAGATTTCGGCGGAGACCTCTTCGTCGAAGAACATCTCGGCGAAACTGGCGAGCCAGAGCTTCAGCGAGCCGTCGGCGTGGATTTCCTCCAGCACCGCGCGGCGCTGGTCGGGGGTGAGCTCGGCCCAGGTATGTTCGAAATCGTACTCGAACCCGGTGAAGGTGCGGGGCAGGTTGGCCGTGAGCTCCTCCCAGCGGGCCTTGTAGGCGGCGGCCTCGGCGGGGCCGTATTTGGGGTTCTTCATCGGCAGCACGTATTGCGGCGTGCGCACGAAGACGGTCATCTCGCCGACCTCGGGGGCGATGGTCTGGATCACCTGGATGCCGGTGGCGCCGATGCCGATGACGCCGACCTTCTTGCCGGCGACGTCGATGCCCTCCTTCGGATAGCGGGCGGTGTGGACGATGGTTCCCTTGAAATCGGCCTGGCCTTCGAAGCGGTTCTCGAGCGGGGCCGAGAGCATCCCGGTGCAGCCGATCACGAACTGCGCGTCATAGACCTCGCCGTCCGAGGTGCGCACGGTCCAGCGGCCGCGGGACGGGTCCCAGTCGGCCGAGAGCACCCTGGCGTTGAAGGTGAAATCGCGGCGCAGGTCGAGCGTGTCGGCGACGTAATGCATCCAGCGCTCGATTTCCGGCTGGGCGGGGAAGCGTTCGGACCAGGTCCAGCCCTTGTAGAGCGCCTCGTCGAACAGGTACTGGTAGATATAGCTTTCGCTGTCGAACTTGGCCCCCGGGTAGCGGTTCCAGTACCACGTCCCGCCCACGTCCGAGGCGGCGTCCACCCCGTGCACGTTCAGCCCGTCGCGGCGCAGCTGCCAGAGCTGGTAGAGCCCGGCCACCCCGGCGCCGATCACCAGCGCGTCGATCGTCCTGGTCATGTCTTGCGTCCTCCCTGTTGGTCGCGGCGCGGTTCCCTCCCGGAACGCGCCGTCCCCTTCACGCTAGGGACGGGGGCATGGCGGGGTCTTGAACGATCCCGCGGCGGGTTTTGAACGAAACGGGGGGCGCCGGAATGTTCAACGCGAGGCCCCGGAACCTTCAAGACCGGCGGCGCGGGCGCGGCCGATCCTCTCCCTCCCCCCGCGCCGGATGATGGCGCGGACAAGCCGGGAGGAGAGAGAGATGAAAGCGCTGGTCTATGACGGCGAGGGCCGCAAGGCTTGGGTCGACAAGCCCAAGCCCGAGATCCAGGAGCCGACGGACGTGATCGTGCGGATCACCGCCACCACGATCTGCGGCGCCGCCTGCACATCCTGAAGGGGGACGTGCCGACGGTGGAGCCGGGGCAGACCCTGGGGCACGACGGCGTCGGCGTGGTCGAGGCGGTGGGCGGCGGGATCCGCGGGCTGGTCCCCGGCGACCGGGTGCTGATCGCCTGCATCACCGCCTGCGGGTCCTGCACCAACTGCCGCAAGGGGATGCACGCCCATTGCACCGGCGGCGGCGGCTGGCGGCTGGGGCGCCTGGTGGACGGGACCCAGGCCGAGTACGTGCGCATCCCGCACGGCGATTTCAGCCTGCACAAGATCCCCGAGGGGATGGACGAGGAGGCGCTGGTGATGCTCTCGGACATCCTGCCGACGGGGTTCGAGATCGGCGTGCTCAACGGCCAGGTCGGCCCGGGCGACAGCGTGGCCATCGTCGGCGCCGGGCCGGTGGGGATGGCGGCGCTGCTGACGGCGCGGTTCTACAGCCCGGCGAAGATCATCATGCTCGACATGGATGCCGGGCGGCTGGCGCTGGCGCGGCAGTTCGGGGCGACGGACACGATCGACGTCTCCGGGGGCGGCGCCGCGGAGAAGGTGCTGGCGATGACCGACGGGGTCGGCGTCGACGTGGCGATGGAGGCGGTGGGCGTGCCCGCGACCTTCGAGCTCTGCCAGGACGTGATCGCCCCGGGCGGGCGGATCGCCAATATCGGCGTGCACGGGACCAAGGTGGACCTCGCGCTCGAGAAGCTGTGGATCCGCAACATCACCATCTCGACCGGGCTGGTGAACACCAACACCACGCAGATGCTGATGAAGAGCGTGGGCGCGGGGCAGATCGACCCGGGCGCGCTGATCACCCACCGCTTCGCGCTGTCGCAGATGCTCGAGGCCTACGAGGTGTTCAAGAACGCGGGCCGCGAGGGGGCGATGAAGGTGATCCTCGCCGCCTGACCGGGCGGCGGGGGGACGCCGGGGGCCGGGGCCGGTCCCCCGGCGGGCGCGGCGCGCCGCCCGCGAGGGGCGGGGCGCCGTTTCGGTCGAAGGGGGGGGCGCCCCCTCCCCCCCCGCGGGGATCAGCCCGCCGCGCCGCGGGTGATCAGCAGATCGCAGGGCGGGTCGCGCAGCAGCTCGGCCGCGAAGCCGCCGAGGCCGGTGAACGACAGGCTGCGGGTATGCGCGCCGATGGCCAGCAGGTCGGGCTTGAACGCGGCGATCACCCCGTGCAGCCCGGCCCCGAGCCCGCCATGGCTCAGCTCCACCTGCGGCAGCGCCTCGCCGGCGCCCGCGGCCCAGGCGGCGGCCTGCGCCTCGGTCTCGGCCTTCACGGCGCGGGACATGGGCGAGTCGGCGCCCCCCGACAGCCCCTCGAACGGGGCCGTCCACATGTGCGCCACCCGCAGCTCGGCCCCCGGGGCGAGCGCGCGGGCCAGCGTCGCGGCGCGCAGGCAGGCGGGCGAGAACCCGGTGGCCGCCAGCGCCCGCGCGTAGCCGTCATGCACCGGCCCCGCGGCGATCAGCGCCGGGATGCGGGCATGGGAGAGCACGCTTTCCACGGTCGAGGGCCGCAGCCCGTCGAGCGCGCCGCGGCTGCGGTGGCGCCCGAAGACGGCGAGGTCATGCCCCCCCGCGTTGACATGCGCGAGCAGCAGCGAGACGGGGTCGCCCGTCTCCACCTTCACCTCGTGCGGCACGTCCCCGGCCAGCTGGGCCGCGGCGGCCGAGAGATGGGCGCGGGTCTTCGCCGCGATCTCGGAGGACAGCGGCCCGGGCGCGTCGTCATCGACCGCCGCGACCACCGAGACCTTGGCCCCCAGCGCGCGCGCGAGGCGGAAGCCGCGCTGCAACGCGCGGTCCGAGCGGGCAGAGAGGTCCGAGGCGATGAGGATCGAGGCGATGGGGGTCGCGGGCATGACGTGTCTCCCTTGTCTGCATCCGTCTTGTGGGTCCGGTTCCGAGATAGGCGCCGGGGGGCGCCATTCTAAGGGGGGGCGGGCGCGGCGAAATGCACCCCCCGATTGCGGCCGCCGTCCCGCGGCGGGGGGCGGGCCGCGCCCGCGGCGCCTTTCGCCGCGGCCCCGGCCGGCGCGCTTGGCGCCCGGCCCCGCGCCGGGGTATCCCAAGGAGGGGGACGGAACCGGACCGCGCGGCGGGCGCGGCGCCGCGGCGCGGGATGAGCATGGGCACGCCAGGGGACCAGCCAGGGGATGCGGATGACCGGCTGCTGCTGGCGCGGATCGCGCGCGGCGACAAGGCCGCGATGCGCGCGCTCTACGAGCGGCACCACGACGCGCTGTTCGCCTTCGCGCGGCTGCGCGCGGGCGACGAGGCGGCGGCGGCGGACGCGGTTCAGGACGCGATGCTGGAGGTCTGGCGCAAGGCGGGGGCGTTCTCGGGGCGCAGCGCGGCGCGCACCTGGATCTTCGCCATCGCCCGCAACAAGCTGGTGGACCGGGCGCGCCGGTCCGGGCGGCTGTCCTTCACCGACGAGACGCCGGAGCGCGCCGACGAGGCGCCCGGCCCCGCCGCGGTGCTGGAGGCGGCGCAGGACGCCGCGCGGGTGCGCGCCTGCCTTGCGCGCTTGACCGAGGCGCAGCGGGCGGCGGTGCGGCTGGCGTTCTTCGAGGACCTGCCCTACCCGGACGTCGCCGCGCGCGAGGGCGTGCCCGTGGGCACCGTCAAGACCCGCATCCACCATGCCAAGAAGGCGCTGATGCGCTGCCTCGGGCGCCCGGGCTGAGGGGGGCGAGGGCGCGCGCGTCCGTCCGCCCCGGGCCGCTCCGGGCCGCCCCGGCCCGCCTCAGTCCGGCGCCACCGCGACGACCAGCGCGGTGCGGGCGGCGAGGGTTTCGGCGGCGGCGTCCCGCGCGGCCGCGTCCGCGAAGCGCAGGCGGTAGAGGCCGAGCGCCCCGGGCCCGCCCGTCACCTCGGCGCCGACCTCCTGCAACAGCGCGGTGATCTGCGCCGCCGCGGCGCCGGGCGCGAAGGCGACGCGCAGGGTCGGGCCCTCCGTCGGGGCGGGCGCGGTGACGGGGGCGTAGCCGCCGCCCCCGGTCCAGGACGCGGGCAGGTTCGGCACGACGGCGACCTGCCAGGCCCCGACGGCGAGCGCCGCCGCCGCGGCCATGCGCAGCAGCCCCGCGCGCCGGTTGCTGTTGGCGGGGGTCATGCGCCGGTCATCCTCGATCGCGGCCGAGAGGCGCGCCCAGCCCGCCGCCTTCGCGCCCGCGGGCGGGGCGGCGGCGCCGAGCGCGGCGGCGGCGGCGCGCAGGGTCTCGGCCTCGGCCCGAAGGGCGGGGTCGGACGCAAGCCGGGCCTCGAACGCCGCGCGCTCCGCGGGCGCGAGGCGCCCCTGCAGCCAGGCGGCCAGCCGGTCGTCGTCGTCGATCTCGTCCATGGCGCGTCTCCACTGCGTCCCGGGACCATCTTCCAGATTTCGGCCCGCGGGTGAACCGCCCCGGCGCGGTCCTTTCGGATTGGTCGCAGGGCGGTGCGGCGCGGTTCAAAAATTTCTTGCCCGGCGGCGGCGGCCGGATGCGTTAACCTTTTCGCCGAAACCTTTGAACCGGGCCCCGCCCGGGCGCGACGAAGAGGCATGATGCAGATTGATCCCCGCCGCCCCGCCGCGGCCCCGCCCTTCGCCGCGCTCGCCCTCTCGCTCGGCCTCGCCGCCTGCGCCGCGCCGCCGCCGCCGCCGGATTTCGAGTTGAACCCGCCGCCTCAGGCGGTGATCCGCGCCGGCGCCGCGCAGGTGGTGGACGCGCGCGAGATGGTCGTGCTGCTGCCGGGCGCCGCCGCCGCGGCGCGGCTGCGCGCCGGCGCGGCCCCCGGCGGCTTCGCGCTGCGGGGGCAGGAGGAGCTGCCGGGCCTGTCGCTGGTGATGCAGCGCTACACCTTCCCCGCGCCGCTGACCGGGGCCGAGGCCATCGCGGCGCTGGAGCGGATCGAGCCCTCCGCCACCGCGGGGGTCAACCACGCCTACCGCCCCGCGGCAGGCGCGGCGGGCGCGGCCGGGGACGCGGCGGCGGCGCAGGACGCGGCCGACCCGCTCGACTACGCCAACGGGATGCTGGGCTGGGCCGGGGGCGCCTGCGCGGCGGCGGGGCCGATCGGGATGCTGGACGCGGCGGTGACGCCGGACCTGCCCGAGCTGCGCGGCGTGCGGGTGATCTCCGCCGCCTTCCACCGCGGCCCGGCGGCGGACATCCCCCATGGCGACCAGGTGGCGGCGGTGCTGACCGACCCGCGGCGGCTGAGCGGCGTGACCCTCTATGCCGCCGCGGTGATCGGGGTGTCTGCGCGCGGCGAGGCCGAGGCGGGGGTGGACGACGTGCTGCGCGGCCTCGACTGGATGACGGCGCAGGGGGTGCGGCTGGTGAACGTGAGCCTCGCCGGCCCCTACAACAAGCTGCTGGATCGCGGGGTGGACGTGGCGCGGGCGCGGGGCGTGACGCTGGTGGCGGCGGTCGGCAATGACGGCGCGGCGGCCGATCCGCGCTATCCGGCCGCGCTCGGCAACGTGGTGGCGGCGACGGCGGTGGATGCGGGCGGCGCGATCTGGGACCGGGCGGTGCGCGGCGATTACGTGGACGTGGCGGCGCCGGGGGTGGACGTGAAGGTGCGGGTCGGCGGGCGCGAGGGCTTCGCCACCGGCACCTCCATCGCCGTGCCCTTCGTGGCGGCGCGGATCGCGTCGGACCGGGGCCTTTACGGCGCGGCCCCGGCGGCGGTGCGCGCGGCGCTGGGGGCCGAGGCGCGCGATCTCGGGGCCCCCGGCCCGGACCCGGATTACGGCGCGGGCCTGTTGCGCGCGCCGCGCGGCTGCGGCGGCTAGGCCCCCCCCCGGGGCCGCCCCGGACGGGTCCGCGACCCCCGGCCCCTGCCTTTCGGCGGGGGCTTTTTCTTTGCACTGCAGCGGGTTGCGGGTTTTTCGCCGGGGGCGCGAAAAACTTTTGAACCCCCGCGTCCCGTCGCCCGACCAAGGGACATGGCCGGCGCGTCCGGCCGCCACACAGCAAGGAAGTTCACCATGATTTCGAAAATGCGCTTTCCCGCCGCCGCCCTCTGCGCCGCCGTCCTCGGCGCCCTCTCGGCCCAGCCCGCCGCCGCGGTGGTGTTCTCGGGCGCCGGGCCGGACGCGGCCTCGATCCAGGGGCTGGTCGATGATTTCCGCGCGGCGCTCGGCCCGCTCAACCCCAACGCGCCGATCAACGCCGACCCGAACGGGCGGCGCGAGATCAACTGGGACGGCGCCCCGGCCGCCGTCGCCGACCCGAACCTGTTCCCCGGGGATTTCTTCAACGGCGACGCGGCCCCCCGCGCCCGCGGGATCGAGTTCGAGGCGACCGGCGACACCACCAGCTTCATGATCAGCTCGGCCGCCGCCGACAACGGCCCGGACCAGCCGGCCCCCGCGGCCTTCGGATTCACGAACGGGTTCACCCCCTTCAGCCCCGAGCGCCTCTTCGCCCCGGTGGGCGGCACCACCTTCGACGTGGAGTTCTATGACCCGCTGGACCAGACCATCCACGCCGCGGTGCGCGGCTTCGGCATGGTGTTCACGGACGTGGAATCCGACAGCGTGCTGATGGAGTTCTATGACTTCAACGGCGCGCTGATCGAGACGCTGACCTCGCCCCAGACCGGGAATGCGGGCCTGTCCTTCATCGGCCTCGTGCTGGACGACCCGCAGATCGCGCGGGTGTCGATCGACGCCGGGACCGCGGCGCTGCTGCAGAACGGAAGCTTCGGCGCCGGCGACGCGGTGGTGATGGACGACGTGATCTTCGGCGAGCCGATCGTGTTCGAGGGGGCCCGGGCCGACGTGCCGCTGCCGGCGCCCGCGGCGCTGCTGGCCGCGGGGCTGTTCGCGCTGGGGCTGCGCGGGCGCCGCAAGGGCTGAGGCGCGGCGGGGGGGCGAGGCGCCCCCCGCCGCTCCGATCCGCCGCCCCGTGCGTGGGCGCCCGGCCGGATGCACGGCCTGCCGGGCGCGGGGGAGGCGGCGGGTCGGGCGCGGCCGGCCCCGGCGGGGAAACGGGCCCCAACCCCGCCGGGGCCGGCAGGCCCCCCGCGCGTCGGCGCGGGGGGCCTTTGCGCGCGCGCTCTCCCTCTCGTTTGCGCGCGCGCGCCCTTGGCGGCCCCGGCGACGGGCGGCGCGCGTCCATCGCCCCGGCCCCCCCGCGGCCCCGGGGCGCTTGCATTCCCGGCCCGAACCCGCGACCCATGGACAACCCCCGCCGCGCGGCGTCGCCGCCCCCTCGGACGCCGCCCCGGAGCCCGGCCGACGACCCGCCCAGAGACCCGCCCGCAGACATGCCCGCAGACATGCCCCCTGACCTGCCCCCGGAGACGCCCCGATGACCCTGTTCAACCCTCGCCGCGCGCTGCGCCGGGCGCTCGGGCCGGCGATCGAACGCGGGCTCGACGCGCTGGGGCGGGCGGCGGCCACGCCGCGGGCCGCGCGGGCGCTGCCCGGGGGCTATCTCGGCGAGATCCGCGCCGTCCTCGCCGGACGGGTCATGCACCAGGCCAACCGGGACGGGAAAGAAGCGACCCATTACCACCTGCGCCGCGCCATCCACCGGCTGGAGAAGGGCCTCTCGATGCCCGGGCGGCGGGCGGTGTTCGGCCTCGACTACATCGAGGAGACCGCCGCCGCCTACGCCGCCGCCGCGCGCGGCGGGGTGGACGCCGAGGAGCTCCGCTGGGCCCATGACGTGATGGCGGCCTATTTCGACGCGGTGGGCGAGGACCCGGCGATCGCGCGGGCCGAGGCCGCGTTCCGCGCCGCCCCGCCGCCCCCCGCGGGCCCCGCGCCCGCGCTGCATCCCTGGCCCGGCGACGGCCCGCGCCTGCCCTTTCCGCGCCCGGCGCCGGGCGCGCCGCCGGTGGGGCCCGGCGCGCTGGCGGCGCTGGCCCGCCGCCGCCGCTCGGTCCGCTGGTTCCGCCCCGATCCGCCGCCGCGGGCGCAGATCGACGCCGCGCTCGACATCGCGCGGCTCAGCCCCAGCGCCTGCAACCGCCAGCCGCTGCAGTTCCGGGTGTTCGACAGCCCCGCCCGCGCGCAGCGGATCGCGGCGCTGGCGGGCGGCGCCGGCGGCTTCACCGAGGGGATGCCCTGCATCGTCGCCCTGGTCGGGCGGATGCGCGCCTATCCCCATGCCCGCGACCGGCGGCTGATCTATGTCGACGGCGGCCTCGCGGCGATGAGCTTCATGTACGCGCTGGAGACGGTCGGCCTCGCCTCCTGCCCCATCAACTGGCCCGACGTGCCGAAGCAGGAGCGCCGGATGCGCGCGGAGATCGGCCTCGCGCCCGATGAGCGGGTGGTGATGCTGATCGCCGTCGGCCTGCCGCTGGAGGGGGGGATGATCCCGTCCTCGGCCAAGGTGTCGATGGACCTGTGGCGCAGCTATGACGGGCCGGACCCGGCCGCGGCGGGCGGCGCCGACGGCGCGGCGGGCGCCGGAACGGGGTCCGGTTCCGCCCCGGCGTCGGGTCCCGCCCCGGCCTCCGGTTCCGCCCCGGCGTCCGCCCCCGACCCGGCGTCGGGTCCCGATGCCGCCCCGGCCCCGGGCGGCCCGGCGCGCGCATGAGCGGGCGGCGCGGACTGCTCTCGGCCTCGGCCGCGCTGGTCGCGAGCCGCGCGCTCTCGCTGCTCGCGGGGCTCGGGGCCGTGGCCGCGGTCAGCCGCAGCCTCGGGCCCGTGGAGTTCGGGGCGCTGAGCTTCGCGCTGGCGCTCGCCGCCCTGTTCGCGCCGCTGACCGAGATGGGGCTGAACGCCATCCTGGTGCGCGCGATCCTGAAGGCGCCGGGGCGCGAGGGGGAATATGCCGGGACCGCGCTGCTCGCCCGTCTCGGGGCCGGGGCGGTCGCGCTGGGGCTGGGCGGCGCGGCGATCCTGGTCCTGAAGCCGGACGAGCCGGGGCTGCACCTCGCCGCCTTCGTGCTGCTGGCGGGCGAGACCTTCCGCGCCTTCCAGGTCTGCGCGCTGGCGATGGAGGCGCGGCGGCGCTTCACCGCCATCGCCGCGGGGCAGGCGGGGGTCGCGATCCTGTTCGCCGGCGGGCGGGCTGCGGCGGCGCTGTCGGGGGCGGGGATGGTCGGCATCGCCGCGATCCACGCGGCCGAGATCGCGGCGGGGGGGATGCTGTTCCTCGCGCTCAGGCGGCGGGGCGGGGCGCCGCCGCTGGCCCCCTCGCGCCGGGCGGCGGGCGAGCTGCTGCGCCGGTCCTGGATCCTGGCGCTGTCGGCGGGCTTCGCCACGGCGAACCTGAAGATCGACCAGGTGATGCTGGGGCAGATGCGCGGCACGGCCGAGGTCGGCGTCTACGCCGCCGCGGCGCGGCTGTCCGAGCTGTGGCATTTCGTGCCCGCGATGGTCGCCACCGCGGCCTTCCCGGACCTGGCCGAGCTGCGCGACCGGGACCGGGGGGCCTATCTCGGGGCGGTGCGGGGGCTGCTGGACCGGATCGCGCTGCTGTCCTGGGCGGCGATGGCGGCGATCGCGCTGGGGGCGGGGCTTGCGGTCGGGATCGCCTTCGGGCCCGATTACGCCGCCGCGGCGCCGGTGCTGCAGCTGCATGTCGCCGGGGGCATCTTCATGGCGCTGCGGGTGGTGGCCAGCAAGTGGATGGTGATCGAGGAGCTGTTCGCGCTCTCGCTGCTGTCGCACGGGCTGGGGGCGGCGCTGAACGTGGCGCTGAACCTGGCGCTGATCCCGGCCTGCGGGCCGATGGGGGCGGCGGCGGCGACCGTCGCGTCCTATGCCGGGGCGGGGTGGATCGCGTTCTACGCCCATGCCGGGACCCGGCCGCTGGCCCATGCCATGGGCCGCAGCCTGCTGGTCCCGCTGCGCCTGCCGGGGATCGTCCTGCGCCGGGCGCGGCGGGGGGCGGGCGCCGGGACCCAGGGTGGGACCCAGGGTGGGGCCCACGGTGGAGCCGGGAATGGGGCCGGGGACGGCGCCGGGACTGGCGCGGGACCGGACCGCTGAGGGAGACGGGGATGCTGATCGAGCTTCACGGCGGCCAGTTCGCCAATCGCGGCGCGCGCAAGATGCTGGAGGTGACGGTGCAGGAGCTGTCGGCGCGCCTGCCGGGGGCGCGCTTCGCGCTCGACGCCTGCGTCGGAACCGCGGAGGAGCGGGCGGGGTTCGAGACCCTGCTCTGGCGGCGCGGCTGGATGGGCGGGCGCTTCTTCCGCCCCGGGCTGGCGCTGCAGATCGCGGCCTCGGCGGCGTTGGCGCCCGTCGCCGCCCGGTCCTTCGGCCATGTCCCGCTGGGGCGGGTGGACGCGCTGGTGGACCTGGCGGGGTTCTCCTACACCGACCAGTGGGGGCCGCGCCCGACCGAGGATTTCGCGCGCCTCGCCGAGTGGTACCGCGCCCGCGGCAAGCCGGTGATCCTGCTGCCCCAGGCGCTGGGGCCGTTCGAGACCCCGCGCACCCGCGCTGCCTTCGCCCGCACCGCCGCCGCCGCGGACGTGATCTATGCGCGCGACGGCGTCTCGCTGTCCCATGCGCGGCGGGCGGCGCCGGGGGCGGGGACCCTCGCGCTCTGCCCCGACATGACCCTGCCTGTGGGGGTGGAGCGGGTGGCGGCCGCCCCCGACGCGCCGCTGATCCTGGTGCCGAACGTGCGGATGCTCGACCAGGGCGGGCGGGACGAGGGCGCGTATCTTTCGCTGCTCGAGGCCGCGGCGCGGGCGGCGGCGGCGGAGGCCCGGCCGGTGCGCATCGTGGTCCATGACGCGCGGGGCGAGGACCGGGCGCTGGCGGCGGCGCTGGCCGGGCGGCTGGCGGACCTGCCGGGCTTCGGCGCGGATGCGGCGGCGGCGATCGTCGAGGAGGCCGACCCGCTGGCGCTCAAGCGCATCCTGTCGCGGGCGGCGCTGGTGGTCGGGTCGCGCTTTCACGCGCTGGTCGCGGCGCTGTCCTGCGGGGTTCCCTGCCTCGGGATCGGCTGGTCGCACAAGTATGACGAGCTGATGCGCGACCTCGACTGCGCGGGCGCGATGCTGGGGCCGGGGGAAGGGCCGGGGGAGATGGCGGCCCGGGTGCGCGCGGCGCTGGCGCCGGGGGCGAACGCCGCCGCCCGCGCCCGCATCGCCGCCGCCGCCGACCGGCGGATCGCCGAACTGGACCGGATGTGGGCGGATGTCGCCGCGCGCCTCGCCGCGGGCGTCGGCGCGGGCGCGGGGGCTGGCGGCGCGGCGGGCTGACGGTTGGGCGGGCGGCGGAACCGCCGGGCGGGGCGGGGGGCGGCCTCCCCCCCCCCGCGGCGCCGGAACACGGGTTCCCCCCGCCGCCCGGCGCGCTAGAGTGCGGCGCAGTCCGCGTCTCCCCCACGCGTCACGGAACAGGAACACGACATGAAGACAGCGCTGATCACCGGCGTCACCGGCCAGGACGGCGCCTACCTGGCGGAGCTGCTGCTCGCCAAGGGGTACATGGTCCACGGGATCAAGCGGCGGTCCTCCTCGTTCAACACCGGGCGGATCGACCACCTCTACCAGGACCCGCACGAATCCGGCGTGCGGCTGCGGCTGCACTATGGCGACATGAACGACAGCACCAACCTGATCCGCATCGTGCAGGAGGTGCAGCCGGACGAGATCTACAACCTCGCCGCCCAGTCCCATGTCCAGGTCAGCTTCGAGACCCCCGAATACACCGCCAATGCCGACGGGCTGGGCACGCTGCGGCTGCTCGAGGCGATCCGCATCCTGGGGATGGAGAAGACCGCGCGCTTCTACCAGGCCTCGACCTCCGAGCTCTACGGCAAGGTGCTGGAGACGCCGCAGACCGAGACGACGCCCTTCCGGCCCCGCTCGCCCTATGCCGCGGCCAAGGCCTATGCCTACTGGATCACGGTGAATTACCGCGAGGCCTACGGGATGCACGCCTCCAACGGCATCCTGTTCAACCATGAAAGCCCGCTGCGCGGCGAGACCTTCGTGACCCGCAAGATCACCCGCGCGGTGGCGGCGATCGAGCTGGGGCTGCAGGCGGAGCTGTTCCTGGGCAATCTCGACGCCTCGCGCGACTGGGGCCATGCGCGCGACTACGTGGAAGGCATGTGGCGGATGCTGCAGCAGGACGCGCCCGATGATTACGTGCTGGCGACGGGCCGCGCCTTCACCGTGCGCGCCTTCGTCGAGGCCGCCTTCGCCTGCGTCGGCCGCCGCATCGCCTGGGAGGGCGCGGGGGTGGAGGAGATCGGCCGCGACGCCGCGACCGGCGCGGCGCTTGTGCGGGTCGATCCGCGCTATTTCCGCCCGACCGAGGTGGACAGGCTGCTCGGCGACGCGTCGAAGGCCGAACGGGTGCTGGGCTGGCGCCCGACCACGACCTTCGAGGCGATGGTCGAGGAGATGGTGCGCGCCGACCTGAAGGTCGTGGCGCAGGAGCGGGACCGGGTGGAACGCAATGACTGACCGGACCGAGGCCCCCGCCGCCGGGACCGCCCAAGCCGAGGCGGCCCCCGCCCCCCTCTACTCGCTGCGCGGCAAGCGGGTCTTCGTGGCCGGGCATCGCGGCATGGTCGGCGCCGCGCTGGTCCGGCGCCTCGCCGCCGAGGAGTGCGAGGTGCTGACCGCGGGGCGCGAGACGCTGGACCTGCGCGATCCCGCCGCGACGCTGGCCTTCATGACGCGCGCGCGCCCTGACGCGGTGTTCATGGCCGCGGCGCGCGTCGGCGGGATCCTCGCCAACGCCGCGCGCCCGGCCACGTTCCTGTACGAGAACCTGATGATCGCGGCGAGCGTCACCGAGGCGGCGCGGGCGGCGGGCGTGGAGAAGATGCTGTTCCTCGGCTCCTCCTGCATCTATCCGCGCGACGCGGCGCAGCCGATCACCGAGGACGCGCTGCTGACCGGCCCGCTGGAGAAGACCAACGAGGGCTACGCCATCGCCAAGATCGCCGGGCTGAAGCTGGCCGAGACCTACCGGGCCGAGCATGGCTGCGACTTCATCTCGGCCATGCCCACCAACCTTTACGGGCCGGGCGACAATTACGACCCGGAGGGGAGCCACGTGCTGCCGGCCCTGCTGCGCAAGGCGATGGAGGCGAAGGCGGCGGGGCGCGAGAGCATCGAGATCTGGGGCACCGGGTCGCCGCGGCGCGAGTTCCTGCATGTCGACGACTGCGCCGACGGGCTGGTGCACCTGATGACACGCTATTCCGACGCGGGGACGGTGAATCTCGGCTGCGGCGAGGATGTCTCGATCCTCGAGCTGGCGCGGCTGGCGATGAAGGTCGCGGGGATGACGGGCGAGGTCACGCGGGATCTGTCGAAACCCGACGGCACGCCGCTGAAGCGGCTGGACGTGGGGCGGATGGCGGCGCTCGGCTGGCGGCCCTCGATCGGGCTGGAGGCGGGGATGCAGGCGCTGCATGACGCGCTGGCCGCGATGGACGACCCGTTCGGCGCCCGGGGCGGCGCCCGGGGCGGGGCCCGGGACGGCGCAAGGGGCGGCGCGCCGCGATGAGCGCGCCGCCGATCCCGCCGGTCGCGGAGCCGGAGGCGCCGCGCCCGCTCGTCTCGGTCGTCACCGCGGCCTTCAACGTGCGCGCGGGGGTCGTGCGCACCGCCGAAAGCGTCGCCGCCCAGGCCCTGGGCGCGGGCGGCCCGGGCGCGGTGGAGGCGGGCGCGGTGGAGCCGGGCGCGGTGGAGCATGTCGTGATCGACGGCGGCTCGACCGACGGGACGGCCGAGTGGCTGGCGGGGCGCGAGGGGATCCGCTGGATCTCGGAGCCCGACGGCGGCATCGCCGACGCGATGAACAAGGGCGCGGCGCTGGCGCGGGGCGAGTGGATCCTGTTCCTCCATGCCGGGGACCTGTTCGACGGGCCGGACGCGCTGGCCCGTGTCGTCCCCGCCCTGCACGCGGCGGCGGCGGCGGGCGAGCAGATCGTGTCCTGCGACGTCGCCATCGGCCCGGAGCGGCGGCCCTACCGCGCCACCGGCCTGTGGCTGAAGACCGAGCTGAAGACCACCATCCCCCACCAGGGCGCCTTCTGCCGCCGGGCGCTGTTCGAGCGGATCGGCGGCTTCGACGGCGGCTGGCGGGTGGCGATGGATTACGAGTTCTTCCTGCGCGCGATGCGGGCCGGGGCGCGCTGCCGCCTGCCGGGGGGCGTGCTGGCGACGATGGATGACGGCGGCGTCAGCTCGCGCCGCGACTGGCCCTCGGTGGCGCGCCGGCTGGGCGAGGAGCGGCGGATCCACGCCCTGCACCGCCCCGGCGCGGGGGGGCTGCGGCGGGCCTGGGTCGCCGCGCTGCACGCGGCCTGGTGGCCGCCCTACCTGCTCTATCGCCGCCTGAAGGCCTGGCGCGCGGCGCGGGGCTGAGGGGGGCGCGGCGCCGCCCATCACTTGGTGAAGATGAACACCTCGTCGGTCGAGGCGAAGGACAGCCCGAGCGTCAGCAGCGTCTCGGGCCCGAAATCCTGCGCCCGGACCACCTCGGCGCGGAAGCCCTGGGCCTCGAACCGCTCCATGATGTCGAGGCCGTAAAGCCGGACGTGATCGTCCTGGTAGAACAGCTCCAGCCGCCGCTCGGGGGTGGTGGCGGAGGGGTCCTCGAAGGTCTTCAGCCGCCAGATCGGCACCTGGATCACCGCCTTGCCGCCGGGGGCGAGGACGCGGTGGATCTCGGCGATGGCCTTGCGGTCCTCGGGGACGTGTTCGAGCACGTGCGAGGCCCAGAACAGCGTGTAGGACCCGTCCTCGAGCTCGAGGTCTGTGACGTCCATCTTCGCCATCGCCTCGTTGTAGAGGTCGATGCTCAGGTACTCCGCCGCCTTGCCGCGGAGCCATTTCGACAGCTCGCGTTCCGGCGCGACATGCAGCACGCGCGAGAAGTCGAGCTCGGCGGCGGTTTCGGCCACGTGATAGGCGAGGCGGTGGCGTTCGAACCCGCCGCAGCCGGGGCAGCGCGCGTCGATCCGCTGCTTGGCCGCCGTGCCGCCGGTGTCGAACCGGGCGCCGCGCCAGCCGCAGATCGGGCAATGGCGCACCGTCCGGGCGGGCCTGAGCGCCCGAAGAACCCTGCGCGCGGCCATCCTGGCGCTGCTGGTCATGCTTGATCCCCCCCCCGCGGTCGGCGCCGGTCCCCGGGTCCGTCCCGGGCGCGCCCGCGAACGATGCCCCAGCGGCGGGCGAAGGGGAAGGGGGCCGCGCCGCGGCGGGACGCCCCGTCGCGCGGCGGGCGGTTTCGGGTCAAGACTTGGGGCCCCTGTCCCGCCGAGCCCGTCCCCGCCGCCCGCCTCCCCGCGGCCGGGGCCCCGCCCACCGCATCCCCGCCGCCGGCATCCCCGCCGCCCGCGCCCGAAGGCCCGCCCCGCCGATGACCGCCGCCGCCGCCCCGCCGCCGCTCTGCTCCATCGTCATCCCGGTCTACAACCGGGCGGCGGAGCTTGGCGCGACGGTGCAAAGCTGCCTTGCGCAGGATTACGGGGCGGTGGAGGTGATCCTGGTCGATGACGGCTCCACCGATGACAGCTTCGCGCTGTGCACGGCGCTGGCGGCGGCGGCGCATCCGCCGGGCAAGGCGGTGCGCGCCGTCCGCCAGGCCAATGCCGGCGCCTGCGCGGCGCGCAACCGGGGGATGGAGATGGCCGCGGGCGCCTTCCTGCTGTTCCTCGATTCCGACGACGCGATCCCGCCCGAAAAGCTCTCGACCCAGATCGGCGCGATGGAGCGGGAAGGGACGTCCTGCTGCATCGCCGATTACCTGGTGGTGGACGCCGACGGGCGCCCGCTGCGCCGGGTGTCGAACGACTACCCGCCCGAGGCCTTCGTCACCGGGTTCCGCAGCCCCTCCAACTCCGCCATCATCTTCCGCCGCGCGGCGCTGCCGGCGGGGATGCGCTGGAACACGGCGCTGGACCGGATGCAGGACCTCGACTTCATGCTGCGGGCGCTGTCGGGGATGCCCGATTACAGCTACGTGCCCGAGGCGCTCTATCACTACCGGATGCATGACGGGGCGCGGATCTCGGACCGCTACGCGACGGGGCGGCCCTATGCGGAGCTGTTCCGCTCCATGGCCCGGCACCTGCGCGCGCACCCCCCGGCCCGGGCGGGCAGGGGGGCGCTGCTGGCGGCCTATGGATCGCGGCTGCTGCGCTCGCGCCTCAGGATGGCGGCGCTGGGGCTGCTGCGGCGGCTGCGCGGGGGCTGAGCGGCGCCCGGCGCCCCCGGCCCCCCGCGCGCGGTCTTCAGAGGAACTGGCCGTTATCGACCTGGATCACCTGGCCGGTGACCGCCCGGCCCATGTCGGACGCGAGGTAGAGCGCGGCATAGGCCTGGTCGATCGGTTCGGTCGAGGGGACGGTGGTGTTGGTGTACTTGTCCGAGAACTCCAGCATCTCGCCGCCGCCTTCCTGTTCGCCCGCCGCCCAGGCGCGGGCGGCGTCGGTGTCGGTGACGCCCGGCGCGATGGCGTTGCAGCGGATCTTCGTGCCCGACAGGCGCATGGCGATGTTGAGGGTCATGGTGTTGATGCCGCCCTTGGTGGTCGTGTAGGCGACGCCGCAGATCGGGGTCGTGCCGTTGACCGAGCTGACATTGATGATCCGCCCCTCGCCCCGCGGCATCATGTGGTTGATCGCCTCGCGGCAGAAGCGGAACGGGCCGACGAGGTTGATGTCCATGATCTGCTGGAAATGATCGTCGGTGGTCTTCTCGACCGCGAACATCTCGCCGACCCCGGCGTTGTTGACCATGATGTCGACCTCGCCGAAGGCGTCGATGGCGGCCTTGAACACGGCCGAGGGGGCGTCCGGGTCGGCGCTGTCGGCGGTCACGGCCAGCGCCTGGCCGCCGCTTGCGCGGATCGCCTCGGCGGTGTCGTTGAGCGGGCCCTCGTGGCGGGCGGTGATGACGACATTGGCGCCTTCCTCGGCGAAGAGTTCGGCGATGGCGCGGCCGATCCCCTTGCTGGCGCCGGTGATGATGGCGGTCTGTCCCTGGAGCATCTTGCGCATGGCGGGGCCTTTCCTTCTGTGCGTCGGATCGCGGCGGCGCGGGGGGGGAGGAGGGGAGGGGGCCCGCCGCCCTCGGTGCAGAACGTGGCGCGCGCGGGGCCCCGGATCAGCCCGCCCGCGCCACTGAACGCCATGAGGGATCGTCATGAGCGCCGCCCTTGCCGCGGGGGAAAGCCGCCCGTCGCGCGGGCGCGCACGCAAAACCCCCCCGCGGCGGGCGCGGGGGGGGGGCGGCATGGGCCTTCGGCGGGCGGCGCCCGGCGCGAAGGTCAGGCGTGGGGGATGACGGCGGTGGCCTCGATCTCGATCTTCGCGGCCTCCTCCATCAGCGCCACGACCTGCACCACGGCCATGGCGGGGAAGTGGCGCCCGAGGATCCGGCGGTAGACCGCGCCCAGCTCGCGCGTGTTCGCGAGGTACTCGTCCCGGTCGGTGATGTACCAGGTCAGCCGCACCAGGTGCTCGGGGCGCGCGCCGCCGCATTCGAGGACGGCGACGATGTTCTCCAGCACCTGTTCGAACTGGCCGACGAGGTCGGTGCGCTCGAACTTCTGTTCGGCGTTCCAGCCGACCAGCCCGCCGGTGAACAGCATGCGCCCTTCCGAGACCACGCCGTTGGCATAGCCGCGCGGCGGGGTCCAGTCGTCGGGGTTGAGGAAACGGTGGGGGGACATGTCGGTCATCGGAAAGCTGCTTTCTGCATATCGGGGGCGGCGGCGGGGGAGGAGGCGTCGCCGGGAATGGGAAGCCAGGGGGTGAAGGCGGCGCGGATCGGCCCGGGCCAGGGCTGGGCCCGCCCCGCCTTCATGTCGGCGCAGATCGAGGTGGCGGACCCGGTGAAGCGGGGGCCGCCCGCGGTCTCGCACATGAGGTCGAAGCCGACCGAGGCGCGGCCGAGCCGGGAGACGGCCAACGAGAGCGTGAGCCAGTCCCCGAGGCGCGAGGGCGCGGTGAAGCGCGTCTCGATCTTGCCCATGGGGGTGCAGAGGCCCGCATCGCCCATCTCGCACCAGTCATGGCCGAGGCCTTCTGCGAAGAAGCGTTCGACCAGCGCCGAGATCATCTCGTAATAGCGCGGATAGAACACGAGGCCGGCGGGGTCGCAGTGGTTGAACTCGACCTGGCGGCGGATGGAGAAGCGGGTCATGTCTCCCCTCCGCAGATCGGGATCGCCTGGCCGGTGACCATGGAGGAGCCGGGGGCGCAGAGCCACAGGACCGCCTCGGCCACATCCTCGGGGGGGACGAGGCGGCGCATGGGGCTCACGGCCTCCAGCGCCGCGCGGGCCTGGTCCGGGCTGCGGCCGGTGGTGGCGGCGATGTTGGCGATGGAGCGGTCGGTCATCTCCGTATCCAGGAAGCCGGGGCAGAGGGCGTTGACGGTGATCCCCTTGCGCGCGACCTCCTGCGCGGCGGAGCGGACCAGTCCCACCACCCCGTGCTTGGCCGCGGCATAGGGCGCCACGTAGGCCGCGCCCTTCACCCCGGCGGTGGAGGCGATGGCGACCAGGCGGCCCCAGGGGCGGGACTCCATGCCTCGCAGGCCTTCCCGCAGGGTGAGGAAGGCGGAGGTGAGGTTGGAGTCCATCATCCGCCGGAACGCCGAGAGCGAGGTTTTCGCGAAGGGCGCGCTTTCGGAGGCCCCGGCATTGGCGATGACGATGTCGAAGCCGCCCGCCTCGGCGAAGAGGGCGGCGAGGGCGGCCTCGTCCGTCACGTCGCAGACAAGGGGCGTCGCGCCGATGCGGGCGGCGGTCTCGGCCAGCGGCCCCTCGCGGCGCCCGCAGATGGTGACGGACGCCCCCGCCCCGGCGAGCGCCGCGGCGATGGCCGCGCCGACGCCCGAGCCGCCGCCGGTCACCAGCGCGGATTTGCCCGAGAGGGGGCCGGAAAGGGGGCCGGGGGCGCCCCCGGCATCCGCCCCGCTCATGCCATCGCCTTGGCGCGTTCGGCGAGGGTGATCGCCTGCCGCCGCCCGCCCTCGTACGGCGCGGGCCAGTCCTGCGCACCGTCGCCAAGCTCCACCGCCGCGTGCAGCGTCCAGTAGGGATCGGCGAGATGCGGGCGGGCCAGCAGCACCAGGTCCGCGCGCCCCGCCATCAGGATCGAGTTGACGTGGTCCGGCTCATAGATGTTGCCCGCGACCATGGTGGGGACCGAAAGCTCGTTGCGGATGCGGTCCGAGAACGGGGCCTGGAACATGCGGCCATAAATCGGCTGCTCGGCCTTGTCGGTCTGGCCCGAGGAGACGTTGATCGCATCCGCCCCGGCGGATTTGAAGGCGGCGGCGATGTGGACGGCCTCT
Organism: Rhodovulum sp. DZ06; assembly: GCF_050586345.1. NCBI lineage: Bacteria > Pseudomonadati > Pseudomonadota > Alphaproteobacteria > Rhodobacterales > Paracoccaceae > Rhodovulum > Rhodovulum sp. DZ06. Next base: position 52,125 of record NZ_JBOCEF010000022.1, on the reverse strand, counting down.
TCCGGGGTCACGCCCTCGTCGCCCATCCAGTCATGGGCCGAGATGCGCACCGTCATCGGCCTGGCCTCGGGCCAGGCGGCGCGCATGGCGTTGAACACTTCGAGGGGGAAGCGCAGGCGGTTCTCGAGGCTGCCGCCGTACGCGTCCTCGCGCTTGTTGGTGACGGGGGACAGGAAGCTGGCGAGCAGGTAGCCATGGGCTGCGTGCATCTCGATCATGTCGAAGCCGGCCTTGTCGGCGGCCTGCACGGCGGCGACGAATTCACCCTTCACCCGGTCCATGTCGGCGCGGTCCATGGCCTTCGGGACCACGTTCCCCTCCATCAGCGGGATGGCGGAGGCGGAGAGGAGCGGCCAGTTGCCTTCCGGCAGCGGCTGGTCGATCCCGTCCCAGGCGAGGCGGGTCGAGCCCTTGCGGCCCGCATGGCCGATCTGGGCGCAGATCTTGGCGTCCGTCTCGGCATGGACGAACTCGGCCAGGCGCGCCCAGGCGGGGACCTGCGCGTCCGTCAGGCAGGGGCAGCCGGGGGTGATGCGGCCCTCCATGCTCACGCACAGCATCTCGGTGAAGACGAGGCCCGCGCCGCCCTTGGCGCGCTCGGCGTAATGCACGAAATGCCAGTCGGTCGGGTTCCCGTCCTTCGCCTTGTACTGCGCCATCGGGGACACCACGACGCGGTTCTTCAGCGCCATGCCGCGCATCTGCCAGGGCGCGAACATCGGGGAGCGCGCCGCCTGGCCGCCCGCCTTGCCCTGGAACCACGCCTCGGCCGAGGCGAGCCATTCGGGGTCGCGCAGGCGCAGGTTCTCGTGGCTGATGCGCTGGGACCGGGTGAGCAGCGCGTAGTTGAACTGCATCATGTCGAGGGGCAGGTAACGCTCGATCTCCTCGAACCACTCGGTCGAGTTGCGGGCGGCCGAGGTGACGCGCAGGACCTGGAGCTTGCGCTCCTCCTGGTAGTCATGGAGCGCCTGTTCCAGCGGCTTGCCGGCATGGAGTTCGTCGGCCAGGGCGATGGCGCTTTCCATGCCCAGTTTCGAGCCCGAGCCGATGGAGAAATGCGCCGTGGCCGAGGCGTCGCCCAGCAGCACCACGTTGCCGGTGTACCAGTTTTCGCAGGTCACCCGCGGGAAGCGGATCCAGGCCGAGCCGCGGATGTGGTTCGCGTTGGTCATCAGGCTGTGACCATCGAGGTGCCGGGCGAAGAGCTTCTCGCACAGCGCGATGCTTTCGGCCTGGGTCATGTCCGCGAAGCCGAACGCCTCGAACGCCTCCGGCCCGCATTCGACGATGAAGGTCGCCGTGTCGTCGTCGAACTGGTAGGCGTGCGCCCAGACCCAGCCGTGCTCGGTCTCCTCGAAGATGAAGGTGAAGGCGTCGTCGAATTTCGCCTTCGTGCCGAGCCACACGAAGTGGTTCCGGCGCATGTCGATCTCGGGCTTGAACTGATCGGCGTAGAGCGTGCGCGTCTTCGAGTTCAGCCCGTCCGAGGCGACCACGAGATCGCATTCGGCGCGCAGGGCCTCGATGGCCTCCTCGCCGGTGTCGGCCTCGAAGTGGAGGTTCACGCCCAGCTGGCGCGCGCGCTCCTGCAGCAGCAGCAGCAGCTTCTTGCGGCCGATGCCGCAGAAGCCGTGGCCGCCCGAGGTCATGCTCTCCTCGCCCCGGATCACCTTCACGTCGTCCCAGTAGGCGAAGTTGGAGCGGATCATCTCGTCCGACACGGGGTCGTTGCCCGCGAAGTTGCGCATGGTCTCGTCCGACAGCACGACGCCCCAGCCGAAGGTGTCGTCGGCGCGGTTGCGCTCGTAGACGTCGATCTGGTGCGCGGCGTCGCGCAGCTTCATCGAGATGGCGAAGTAGAGCCCGGACGGCCCCCCGCCCAGCACGGCGATCTTCATGGCGCGGCTTCTCCTGGTGTCGGGCCGGGGGAGGCGGCCCTTCGTCTGGCATGAGTCAGTGCTAGCAGGCGGCCCGATTTGCTTCAAGCCTAAAATAAATCCCGCGGCGGATTCCGGCGGGGCAGGGGGTCGCGCCGCGCCGCAAGGCTTGACCGGGGGCGCGGCGCATGAAAGTTTAGGCTTAAAGCAAAACGCGGCCCCGGGGCCGCCCCATCACAAGGACGAGGCCGACATGCCCTTCACCACCTCCAAGCGGATGCGCTTCGGCGATTGCGACCTGACCGGCATCGCCTATCACCCCGCCTACCTGTCGATGCTGGTCGACGTGAACGAGGAGATGTTCCAGTCCTTCGGCGTGGAATGGAAGGAGCTGATGGAGGTGCGCCGCCTCGGGCTGCCCTCGGTCACCATGCATATCGAGTTCAAGAAACCGGCGGTCTATGGCGACATCCTGACCTTCACGGTGACGCCGAAGAAGGTGGGGCGCGCGTCGCTGGACCTGTGGACGGTGGTGAAGGTCGGCGAGGACGTGATCTGGACCATCGAGCAGCGGATCGTGATGACCTCGACCGTCGATCACAAGTCGCATCCCTGGCCGGATGACTGCCGCGCGGGGCTCGAGGCGCTGATGGAACCGGCGGCCGAGGCTGCGGCGGAACCGGCGGCGTGACGAAATCCGCTTTGGTTCAGGCGGGGAAATTTGATACGTCGAATAACGGTCGCGGGGGGCGTTCCCCCGCTTCGTCCGCAGCTGAGACACGAGCGAGATCGTCCATGAGCCCCCAGCCCGACGCCGCGCCCGCCGCCGCCGAGCCGATCGCGCGCGGTCCCGAAGACCTCGCCCTCGCCCGCCAGCGGCTGCGGCTCTGGCTGCAGATGCTCAAGGCCGTGCGTTATGTCGAGAACGACCTGCGCGAGCGGCTGCGGGCCAATTACGACATGACCCTGCCGCGCTTTGACGTGCTCGCCGCGCTTCATGCGGCCCCCGAGGGGCTGAAGATGGGCGACCTGTCGCAGCAGCTGATGGTGTCGAACGGCAACGTGACCGGCATCGTGGACCGGCTGACCCGGGAGGGCCTGGCCGAGCGCAACCCGGTGGCGACCGACCGGCGGGCCTTCCTGATCAAGATCACCCCCAAGGGCGCGGCGCTGATGGATGACATGGCCGCGGCGCACCTGTCCTGGATCGACGGGCTGTTCGAGAACGTCCCGGAAGGGGACGTGGCGCGGGCGATCTCGATCATGCTCGACCTGCGGCACAAGGCGCAGGGCTGAGGTCCCACCGCCTTGCGGAACGGAAAAAGGGCGGCCCCGCGCGGGGCCGCCCTTTTCGCTTGGGCTCGGGGCGGTCAGAGCAGCCCGGTTTCCTGCGCCACCCGCCGATAGGCGGCGCCGGCGGTGAAGCCGCCGTCGATGACGAAATCCTCGCCGGTGATGAAGCTGGATGCGTCCGAGGCGAGGAACAGCACCAGCTGCGCCACCTCCTCGGCCCCGCCGGAGCGGCCCATCGGCGTCATCTCGATCATCGGCTTGAGGTGCGGCGAGCCGCGGTTGAGCTCGGTCTCGATCAGCCCGGGGCAGACGGAATTGACCCGCACGCCGCTGCGCGCGAACTCCATCGCCGCCGAGCGGGTCAGGCCCCGCAGCCCCCATTTCGACGCGGTATAGGCGGCGTCGTAATGGCCCGAGAAGGCGCTGTTCGAGGCGATGTTGACGATCGACCCGCCGCCCGAAGCCGCCATCATCGGCGCCGCGCGGCGCACGCCGAGGAAGGCGCCGGTGAGGTTGACGTCCAGCACCTTGCGCCAGTCCTCGGGGGTCATGTCCGCGATGATCTTGCGGCTGATGATCCCGGCATTGTTGACCAGCACGTCCACGCGCCCAGTGGCGGCGGCGGCGGCGGTCAGCGCGGCCTGCCACTCGGCGTCCGAGGTGACGTCGAGCTTGAGGAAGGTCGCGTCCAGCCCCTCGGCCCGCAGGGCCTCGGCCTTCGCCTCGCCCTCCTCCACCAGCACGTCGCAGAGCCAGACCGCGGCCCCGGCGCGCGCCAGGGTCTCGGCCTCGACCGCCCCCTGGCCCCGGCCGGCGCCGGTGACCAGGGCGGTGCGTCCCGCCAGCGCGCTCATTTCGCGCGGAACCCTTCGAGGGCGCTGTCCGGCACGTCGGGCAGGTTGGTCACCAGGTTGTCCGGTGTGCGGCAGGTGAGCCAGACGAGCTCGTTCTCGGTGCTCATGTTCACCTCGACATGCGGCATGAAGGGGGGGACGAACACGAAGTCGCCCTCGTAGAGGTCCACGAACTCCTTGTAATCATCGCCGAAATAGATGCGGCCATGGCCGGAGAGGACATAGCCCCCGGTCTCGCAATGCTCGTGGTGATGGGGGGGCGAGCGGTGGCCGGGCTCGTTGCTCACGCGGCCAAACCAGATCTTGGTGGCGGGCGTGTGCTGGGGGCTGACGCCCGAGCGGCGCACGCAGTCGCCGGACTGGTTGGTCTGGTCGGACAGGTCGGTCGCGCGGGTGACGACGGGGACGGCGCGGGCGGGGGCGTCGGGGGCGGCGGCGTCGGTCATGGGGTCTCCTCCTGGGTTGTGTCGGGCGGGGCTGTGTCGCGGGCCGCGCGGTGCGGCGGTCCCACTTGGGTAAGCTTCAAAGTTCTAAATTTCAAACATAAAATAATAGGACGCAACGCGCCTAGGGGGATACGCGCGGCGCAGCGCTCCGCCCCCGGAGCGACGGGGGGGCGGGCTGCTGCGCCGCAACACGCAACGCGAGGGAGGCGCGGCCTGAACTCCGCGCCCCGCCGGTCCTGGCGGGCGCCTCCCGGACGAGGCGCCCGCGCCGGGGCTTACATCTTGCAGTCGGCGACGTAGGGATCGACGTAGTCGTCGAAGATGGTCTTGACGATCGAGGTCGCGTACTTGCCGTCTTCGCGCTCCACCACCGTGGTCAGGTAGAAGTCCTGCACCGGGAAGTGGTTCGAGGAGAACTTGAAGTCCCCGCGCAGCGAGGTGAAGTCGGCGGCCTCGAGCGCGTCGCGCACCTTGTCCATGTCCGACAGGTCGCCCTCGACCCCCTTGATCGCGCTGTCGATCAGCAGCGCCGCGTCATAGGCCTGGAAGGCGAAGGAGGCGGGCACGCGGTCGTATTTCTGGACATATTCCTTGGTAAATTCGACGTTCTGCGGCGTGTCGAGATCCGGGGCCCAGTTGGCGCCCGAGAACATGCCGAGCGCGGCGTCCTTCTGCGCGGGCAGGGTCGACTCGTCCACCGTGAAGGCCGACAGGAACGGGATGTAGTCGAGGCCGGACATCTTGAACTGCTTGACGAAGTTCACGCCCATGCCGCCGGGCATGAAGGCGTAGATCGCGGCGGGCTGGGCGGCGGCGATCTGCGCAAGCTCGCCCGAGTAGTCGAGCTGCCCCAGCGGCACCAGCGTCTCGCCCAGGATCTCGCCCTTGAAGGACCGCTTGAAGCCCGCCATCGCGTCCTTGCCCGCCTGGTAGTTCGGCGTGATCAGGTAGGCGGTGGGGTAGCCCTGCTCCTGCGCGTATTCGCCGGAAACCTGGTGGATCTGGTCGTTCTGGTAGGAGGTGACGAAGAGGTTCTCGTTGCACTCCGCGCCCGCCAGGAGGGACGTGCCGGCATTGGTGGAGATGAGGAACGCGCTCTCGGTCACGCTCGGCAGGATGGCGTAGAGCACGTTGGAGAAGATCGGGCCGACGACGAAGTCCACCTTGTCGCTTTCGACCAGCTCGCGCGCGCGGGAGACGGCGAGGTCGGGCTTCTGCTCGTCATCGATCACGTGCAGCTCGACCTCGAGCCCGCCGAGCGTGCCGCCGAGTTTCTCGAGGGCCAGCAGGAACCCGTCGCGGGACTGCTCGCCGAGGATCGCGGCGGGGCCGGAGAGGGTGTAGAGCAGGCCGACGCGGACCTTGCCGTCCTCGGACAGCGCATGGGCGGGCAGAGCCCCCGCGGCGGAGAGGGCGAGGGCGGCGACGGCGGATTTGAGGGCTTTGGTCACGGGCGTTCTCCTTGGAAAATCAGGGGGATGCGCCGCCCCGGGCCGGGGCGGCGCGGGGCCGTCACTCGGCGGGGGGCAGGAAGTCCACGTTGCACTCGGCCGAGGCCTTCACGACCGCCTCGGGGTCGCTCATGCCGTCGAGGGTGCAGAACAGCTCCCAGATCTTGTCGGAGGGGGAGACCCAGAACAGGGTCGTGACCTCGGCGCCCGAGCGGTTGAACAGGCCGTGCGGGATGCCCTTGGGCATGCACAGCATGTCGCCGGGTTTCGCGACGCCTTCCTTGCCGTCGAGGATGTATTCCAGCTCGCCGGTCAGGATGTAGACGAACTCGTCCTGGCCCGGGTGGATGTGGGGCGGAACGAAGGTGCCCGCGGGCAGGGTCGCGTGCCAGGAGGTCGAGGACTCGCAGCGGGATTTCGGCACGTAGGTCTGCCCGAGGACGTCCCAGACGACGCCTTCGACGGAACCGGCGGCGGGGGTGACTTCAGCTTTCATGGGGATGCTCCTTGAAGGGCGCGCTCAGGCGCGCATGCGGGTCTGTTCGGCCGAGAAACCGGCGGTGGAGGCGTAGCCGCGCACGATGGCGGCGCGTTCTTCCTGGGTGATGACGGCGTCGAGATCGGCGAAGCCGTCCGGGGCGCGGCGCTCGACCTCGTCGATCACGCCCTCGGGGCCGCCCTGGCGGTTCATCGCCACCACCTGCGCGGTGGCCGGGCGGCGGGCCGCGTCATAGGCGGCGAGGGCGGGGATCGGGTCCTGCGCCGCCAGCAGGTCGGCCAGCGCGCGCCCGTCGATGATCGCCTGCGAGGCGCCGTTGGAGCCGACCGGGTACATCGGGTGCGCGGCGTCGCCGAGCAGCGTGACGCGCCCGTCGGTCCAGCTGGGCAGCGGGTCGCGGTCGGCCATCGGGTATTCGAGGAATTCGGGCGTGGCGCGCACCAGCGCGGGCAGGTCGATCACGTCGACGCCGAAGGCGCGGGCCAGCGGCATCAGCTCCTCGAGCGTGCCGCGGCGGTTCCAGTCCTCGCGCTTCGGGGCGACATCGCCCTCCTTGCCCGGGCGGTGGCAGACCACCCAGTTCATCAGCACCTTGCCGGGCGTGGTCCCGGGGGCGATGGGGTAGAGGACCAGCTTGGTCTCGAAACCCCCCGCCACGATCATGGTGCGGCCATCGGCGAGCGGGTCGGCCTCGATCGCGCCGCGCCACATCATCACGCCGTTCCACTTGAGGCCCGGCTCGTCCGGGAACATCTGGCGGCGAATCGCCGAGTGGATGCCGTCGGCGCCCAGCAGCACGTCGCCCGCGGCCTTGCCGCCGCCTTCCAGCAGCAGGCGGGCTTCGCCCGCGTCCTGCTCGAAGCCGATGCCGCGGGAGGAGAGGGTGATGGCCTTGTCCCCGAGGCGCGCGCGCACCGCGTCGGCCAGCATCTTGTGCATGAAGCCGCGATGGATCGAGAATTGCGGGTAGTCCTGTCCCTGCTCCACGCCGCGCAGCTCGCGCCAGATTTCCTGGCCCTGGCGGTTCATGTAGATCAGCTCGCGCGTGCGGATGGCGATGCGGTCGAGTTCCGGCAGCAGGCCCAGTTCCGCCAGCTCGCGGATCGCGTGGGGCAGCACGTTGATGCCGACGCCGAGCTCGCGCAGCTCGGGGGCTGCTTCGTGGATCTCCACCTCGATGCCGCGGGCGTGGAGCATGAGGGCGGCGGTCAATCCGCCGATGCCCGCCCCGTTGATGAGCACCTTCATCTGGCGCCTCCTTGGTTGGATCGTCTCGCCCCTGGCGGGGCCGTTGGACCCAGAGTTCGCGAGGGGGCGCCCCCGCGCCATCGGCTCAGCGCCACGGAATCGCGTCAGCGCCAAAGCGCGCGAAAAATCCGCATCCCCCGCGCCCATTTTTGTGCAAAGCAGCATCAGACCGGCGCAGGGCCGCCTGTTTTGCGGGCAGGGCGTGCTTGTATGGCAGTTTTATGGTCAATGCGCTTGACCGATTCTGCGGGGCGGATACCCTTTAAATATGAAATGTTCCAAGGAGCGTCCCCCGTGCAAACCGTGACCGACGACCGATCCGCGCTGTGGCGGCGCAGCGACTCGCTGGCCGATTTCGAGGCGACCATGTCCGGCCTGCTGCGCCCCTGCCGCGCGCAGGAGCGGCGCGGCGCCCGCTACCGCACCGAGGTGCTGCACGACCGAATCGGCGGCGTCGGCCTGACCGCCGTGCGCACCGGCGGCGCGGCGCGGATCACGGTCGAACCCGACCGGGCGCTGTCGCTGCTGCAGATCCCGATCCACGGCGCCTTCGACAGCCATGCCCCGCGGCAGGAGAGCGAGCGCTACGAGGCCGGGGCGGCGGCGCAGCTGGTCGACGCCTCGGCGCCGCTGGAACTGGATTTCCACGCCGCCACAAGGATGCTGATCGTCGATCTCGCGCCCGAGCAGCTCGAGGCCCTGGGCGGGTCCGGCATGGCCCGCGCGCGCGGCGGGCGGCGGCGCGTGTCGCTGGAGAGTCCCGCGGGCGCGCGGCTGCTGCGGCTGTCGCGCTTCCTGCTGGCCGAGATCGAGGCGCAGCCGCTCGATCACGGCGCCGATGCGCTGGCCGAGGGGCTGGAGCAGGCGCTGATCGCCGCCGTGGGCGGGGCGCTGGACCATTCGGCGGCGCCCGAGCCTGCCGCGTCCGTTGTGGCGGCGGGCGATGGCGGGCCGCTGGACCGGGCCGAGCGGTTCATGCGCGCGCATCTCGACCAGCCCGTCACCCCGGCCGAGATCGCCGCGGCGGCGGGGGTGAGCCTGCGCAGCCTGCACCGGCTGTTCCGCGCCCGCCGCGGGGCCACGCCGCTGGCGGTGTTCAAGGAGATGCGGCTCGAGCGGGTCCACCGCGAGATCGTCTCGGGGCGCTGCAAGCCCAACGGGCTGACCGCGCTGGCGCTCGACTGGGGGTTCAACCACGCGGGCCTGTTCGCCGCCGATTACCGGCGCAAGTTCGGCCAGGCCCCGTCGGAGACGCTGCGCGCCCGCGCGGCCGGGTCTTCCTGCGGCTATATGCTTTAAGCATGAATATATTCACCGGCCCGCACCGCCCGAATCCCCGCGCGCCGGGGCCGCCCGGCGACTCCCGCGGCGCCCGGCGATTTCCCCCGCCGCGCATTTACCCCTTGCATAAAAATTTTAAACCTGAACCATTAACCCGTCCCCTCCTCCCACCTCCCGGAGACGCCATGACCCCCTCCCTCCCCCTCCGCGAGCCGCGCCGATGACCGACCTTCTCCTCCTCCAGGCGATCGGCGGCGCGCAGTTCGGCGTGCTGCTGTTCCTCGTCGCCGCGGGCCTGACGCTGGTCTTCGGCATCATGGACTTCATCAACCTCGCCCACGGCGTGCTCTACATGATCGGCGCCTACCTGATGGCGAGCTTCGCGGCCTTCTTCGACAATTACTGGCTCGGGCTGCTGCTGACGCTGCCCGCGGTGCTGATCCTCGGGCTGGCGCTCGAGTTCCTCGTGTTCCGCAAGCTCTATGACCGGCCGCATCTGGACCAGGTGCTGGCGACCATGGCGCTGATGATGATGATCACGGAAGCCGTGCGGATGATCTGGGGGGCGGCGCCGCTGAACGTGGACATGCCCGACGCGCTCTCGGCCTCGATCCCGCTGGTGGGGCCGATGCGCTTCCCGGTCTACCGCCTCGCGATCATCGCCGCCGGGGTCTCGGTGGCGATCGGGCTGTGGCTGGTGATCGCGCGCACCCGGATCGGGATGCTGCTGCGCGCCGGGGCCTCGCGCCGGGCCATGGTCTCGGCGCTCGGCGTCGACATCTCGAAGCTGTTCATGATCGTCTTCGCCTTCGGCGCGATGCTGGCGGGCTTCGCCGGGGCCATCGTGTCGCCGGTGCTGTCGGTGGGGCCGGGGATGGGCGATTCCATCCTGATCCTGACCTTCGTGGTGATCGTCATCGGCGGCGTGGGGTCGATCAAGGGCGCCTTCGTGGCCGCGATCCTGGTCGGGATCATCGACACCGTGGGCCGCATCTTCGGCCCGATCCTTCTGCGCGAGATCATGGACCCCGGCGCGGCCGCCTCGGCGGGCCGGACGCTGGCGCCCATGCTGATCTACATCCTGATGGCCGCGGTGCTGTGCTGGCGCCCCTCGGGCCTGTTCGGCCGGAGGGCCTGAGACATGAGCGACATGACCTCCACTTCCCTCCCCGCCCTTCCCGGCGCGCGGCTTGCGCCGCGGCTGAAGGCGGCGGCGGCGATCTTCGCCGTGCTCGCGGCGCTGCCGCCCGTCTTCGCGGCGATGGGCGAGCCCTACCTGACCTCCATCGCCACGCGGATGATGGTCTATGCCATCGCGGCGCTGTCGCTGGACCTGATCCTGGGCTATGGCGCGCTGGTCTCCTTCGGCCACGCGGCTTACCTCGGCATCGGCGCCTATGCGGTGGTGGGGTTGTCCCGGAACGGGATCGACGAGATCTGGCTGCAGATGGCGGCGGGGATCGGCGCCTCGGCGGTGTTCGCCGCCATCACCGGCGCGATCTCGCTGCGCACCCGCGGGATCTATTTCATCATGATCACGCTGGCCTTCGGGCAGATGGCGTATTTCTTCTTCGTGTCCCTGTCCGCCTGGGGCGGGGATGACGGCACGGCGCTGGCCGCCCGCTCGACCGTGTTCGGGCAGGACTGGCTCGGGGACGACCTCTCGCTCTTCTACCTCGTGCTCGCGCTGCTGGCGCTGTGCTTCGCGCTGCTGCACGCCATCACCCGGTCGCGCTTCGGGCGGGTGCTGGTCGGCGCGCGCGAGAACGAGACCCGCATGCAGGCGATCGGCTTCACGCCCTTCCCCTACCAGCTGGCGGCCTACGTGATCTCGGGCTGCATCTGCTCGGTCGCCGGCGTGCTGCTGGCCAATTCGACCGAGTACGTGTCCCCCGATTTCATGACCTGGCACCGCTCGGGCGAGCTCATCGTCATGCTGATCCTCGGCGGGATCGGCACGCTGACCGGGGCGCTGGTCGGGGCGCTGATGACCATCGGCCTGGAAGAGGGTCTCGCCCGCGCCTGGGACCACTGGCGGCTGATCTTCGGCTTCCTGCTGCTGATGGTCGTCCTCTATTCCCCCGGCGGCCTGTCGGCGCTGGCGGACAAACTCGGGCTGGGAGCGCGCAAATGACCGTCCTTCTGAACGTGAGCGACCTGCGCAAGTCCTATGGCGCGCTGAAGGTCACCGACAGCGTGGACCTGCAGGTCGAGGAGGGGATGCTGCACGCCCTGATCGGCCCCAACGGCGCGGGCAAGACGACGCTGATCAGCCAGCTTTCGGGGCAGCTTCGCCCCGACAGCGGCCACGTGGTCTATGACGGCAAGGACGTCACCCACCTGTCGATGCCCCAGCGGGTGCGGCGGGGGCTGGCGCGCAGCTTCCAGATCACCAGCATCCTGCCGAGCCTGTCGCTGCTGGAAAACGTCGCCGTGGCGGCGCAGGCGCGGGACGGGTCCTCCTTCCGCTTCCTGCGCGCCGCCGCCGCGGAGGCCGCGCTGAACGACGAGGCCATGCGCTGCCTGGCGGAAGTGGGCCTCTCCGCCGCGCCCCACCGCCTCGCCGGCTCGGTGAGCCACGGGGAGAAGCGCCAGCTCGAGATCGCCATCGCGCTGGCCACCCGCCCGCGGATGCTGCTGCTGGACGAGCCGCTGGCCGGGACCGGCCCGCAGGAATCCGAGATCCTGGTCGAGGTGATGCAGCGCCTGAAGGGGCGCGTGACCATGCTGCTGATCGAGCATGACATGGACGCGGTCTTCGCCCTCGCCGACCGGATTTCCGTGCTGGTCTATGGCCGCGTCGCCGCCGAGGGCAGCCCCGAGCATATCCGCACCGACCCCAAGGTCCGCGCCGCCTATCTGGGCGAAGAAGAAGGAGCCGCCTGATGCTGGTGATCGAGGATCTTCACGCCGCCTATGGCGACAGCCGGGTTCTGTTCGGCATGAATCTGTCCATCGACCGGGGCGAGGTGGTCGCCATGCTCGGCCGCAACGGCATGGGCAAGACGACCACCGTGTCCTCGGCCTTCGGGCTGGTGCGGCCCACGAAGGGCAAGGTCAGCGTGGATGGCCGCGACCTGACCGGCGCCGCCCCGCACCTGGTGGCGCGCGCGGGTCTCGGGCTGGTGCCCGAGGGGCGGATCATCTTCCCGAACCTGACGGTCGAGGAGAACCTGGTGGCCACCGCCCGCGCCAGCGCGCGCAAGGGCAAGTGGACGCTGGAGGCGATCTACGACCTGTTCCCGCGCCTCAAGGAGCGTCGGCGCAACATGGGCGACCAGCTTTCGGGCGGCGAGCAGCAGATGCTCGCCATCGGCCGGGCGCTGATGACCAACCCCGAGCTGATCGTCCTCGACGAGGCGACCGAGGGGCTGGCGCCGCTGATCCGCGACCAGATCTGGGACTGCCTCAAGCGGCTGAAGGCCGAGGGCGAGGCGATCCTGGTGATCGACAAGAATGTCGACGCGCTGGCCCGTTTCGCCGACCGCCACGTGGTGGTCGAGAAGGGCCAGGTGGTGTGGGAGGGGAGCAGCGACGAGCTGCTCTCCACCCCCGAGGTGAAGGACCGCTTCCTCAAGGTCTGACGCCTCGCGCGCCGCGCGGGCGCCCCCCCTCCACCCGGCCCGCGCGGCGCGAAACAGTTCAATCTTCAAATGCCGATGCGCCCTGCGCGCGTCGAATTCCCGTGTTTTCATGTGCGAAACCGGGGCAAGACCGGCCTGCCAAGAAAATCTGACCGCCGAATAACTTTAAACTTGAAGCATTAAGATTCGCGGCGTTCAATCAGGCCAACCCTCCCTTTTCGCCTCGCAGGAGATCCCCCATGCTCGGCCCCACCGCCCATACCGACAGCTTCGCCCGCGACAACCTTCCCCCCGCCGAGGCGCAGCCGGTCTTCAACCTCTCGGCCTTTCCCTATCCCGACATGATGAACGCCGCCGTCGAGCTGACCGACCGCATGGTAGAGAAGGGCTTCGGGGACCGCATCGCGCTGGTGGGGCAGGGGCGCTCGCGCAGCTATGCCGAGCTTGCCGACTGGACCTCGCGCATCGCGCGCACGCTGGTCGAGGATTACGGGATCGAGCCGGGCAACCGCATCCTGATCCGCTCGGCCAACACCCCGGCGCTGGTGGCCTGCTGGCTCGGCGCCACCAAGGCGGGGGCGGTTGTGGTCAACACCATGCCGCTGCTCAGGACCAAGGAGCTGCGCCAGCACATCGAGAAGGCCGAGGTGCGCCTCGCGCTCTGCGACGCGCGGATGCTGGATGAGCTTGAGCCGTGCCTCTCGCTGTGCCCGTCCCTGAAGCGCATCGTCGCCTTCGACGGCACCGCGACGCTGAAGGAGGAGCTGGACCAGGCCGCCGCCGCCAAGCCCGCCGGGCCCTTCTGGGTCGAGACCGGGCGGGACGACGTGGCGCTGCTCGGGTTCACCTCCGGCTCCACCGGCGTGCCCAAGGCGACGATGCATTTCCACCGCGACCTGCTGACCATCGCCGACGGCTACGCCAAGGAAGTGCTGGACGTCGCTCCCTCGGACATCTTCGTCGGCTCGCCCCCCCTGGCCTTCACCTTCGGGCTCGGCGGCCTCGCCATCTTCCCGCTGCGCTTCGGCGCCTCGGCGGTGCTGCTGGAGAAGGCCCCGCCGGCCGAGCTGATCCGCATCATCGAGGATCACAAGGCCACCATCTGCTTCACCGCCCCGACCGCCTACCGCGCCATGCTGCTGGCGATGGAGGAGGGGCATGACCTCTCCTCGCTGCGCTGCGCCGTGTCGGCGGGCGAGACGCTGCCCGCGCCGGTGTTCGAGGCCTGGGTGAAGCAGACCGGGCGCCCGATCCTGGACGGGATCGGCGGGACCGAGATGCTGCACATCTACATCTCCAACCGTTTCGGCGATGCGCGCCCCGGGGTGACCGGCAAGCCGCTGACGGGTTACGAGGCGAAGATCGTCGATGACGAGATGAACGAGGTGCCGCGCGGCACGCCGGGCCACCTCGCCGTGCGCGGCCCGGTGGGCTGCCGTTACCTGGCGGACGACCGGCAGGCGAAATTCGTCAAGGACGGCTGGAACCTGCCCGGCGACACCTTCGTGCAGGACGAGGACGGCTATTTCCGCTTCGCCGCGCGCTCGGACGACATGATCGTGTCCTCGGGCTACAACATCGCGGGGCCGGAGGTGGAATCGGCGCTGCTGGCGCACCCGGACGTGCTCGAATGCGGCGTGATCGGCGCCGAGGACGAGGCCCGCGGGATCATCGTCCAGGCCCATGTCGTGCTGAAGGACGGCGTGCCCGCGACCGAGGAGACCGCCAAGGCGCTCCAGGACTTCGTGAAGGCGACGATCGCCCCCTACAAGTACCCGCGCTCGGTGATTTTCACCAAGGCGCTGCCGAAGACCGAGAGCGGCAAGATCCAGCGCTTCCGCCTCAAGACCGAAAAGGCGCTCGCCTGATGATGTGGCCCGCGATCACCGACTGGGACGCCGTCTATGACAACGCGCCCGCGATCCCCAATGGCGGCGACTGGCCGGGCGTGTGGGTGGACCCCGCCGCCGCGGCGCGCAGCGCGCTCTTCGCCGCCGGGCGGGCCCGGCTGGGGGTGAAATACGCCGAGGCCGAGCGCGCCCGGTACGACCTGTTCCTGCCCGAGGGGACGCCGAAGGGCCTTTGCGTCTTCATCCATGGCGGGTTCTGGATGGGGCTGGATGAGAGCTTCTGGTCCCACCTCTCCGCCGGGCCGCTGGCCCATGGCTTCGCCGTCGCCATCCCCACCTACACCCTGGCGCCCGAGGCGCGGGTGTCGGAGATGACGCTCCAGATCGCCGCCGCCGTGACCCATGCGGCGGCGGAGGTTCCGGGGCCGATCCATCTCTCGGGCCATTCCGCGGGCGGGCACCTGGCGTCGCGCATGGTCGTCGCGGGCGGCCCGCTGGCCGAGGACGTGGCGGCGCGGATCGCCCGCGTCGTGTCGATCTCCGGCCTGCATGACCTGCGGCCGATGCTCGGCTACTGGCGCAACGAGGTGCTGAAGCTGACGGCGGAGGAGGCGGCGGCCGAGAGCCCGGCGCTGCTGACCCCGCGCCCGGGGCTGCGCCTGACCTGCTGGGCTGGGGCGATGGAGACCTCGGAATTCCTGCGCCAGAACGCGCTGCTGGCGAATATCTGGCGCGGGCTCGGCGCCGCGACCGAGGCGGTGGAAGAACCGATGCGCCACCATTTCAACGTGGTGGACGGGCTGGCCGAGGCGGATCACCCGCTGACCCGGACCCTCTGCGCCGCCTGAGCGGCGCCGCGCAGGCAAGACGCAAGGGCCGCCCCCCCCGGGGCGGCCCTTTTTGCATGGGCGGGCGGGCAGGGGGCGCAGGCGGGCGGGGCGTCCGCTCCCTTTCGGGCGTCCCATCTCTTTCGGGCGTCCCTCCCCCCCTTTCCCCCCCCGCGCAAAGACGCCGGGCGGATCGCTCCGCCCGGCGCCCGGGGTCTTGCAGCGGGGCAGGCGGCGTCAGGCCGCCGCGGCCTCCGGCTCTCCTTCCGCCGCCGGAGAGACCCGGCGCAGCGTCAGCGCGCACAGGGCGACGAGGAACAGCGCCTCGACCCCCGCGAAGGCCAGGAACGCGGCCGAAAAGCCCCCGGACCCGCCGATGATGATCCCCATCATGGTCGGGGCGAGGAAGCTCGAGAGGATCCCGAACACCTCGGCCATGCCGATCGCCGCGGGGCCGAGCTTCGCCGGGTACGCCTCGGACATCAGCGCGAAGATCGCCCCGCCGCAGAGCACCGCCGCCCCCGACAGCGCCGCCATCAGCACCAGCATGGCGAAGGGCAGCGGCTCGACCGTCGCCACCCAGAACATCAGCGCGACGCCCACGGCGATGACGGTGGACACCCGGATCAGCCGCAGCTTGTCGCCCGCATCGGCCATGCGCCCGCCGATCACCAGGAAGACCACCTGGCTGAGGCCCATCAGCGTGCCGATCAGCGCGGCCGAGCTTTCGGGCATCCCCTGCAGCGTGATGAAGGCCGGCACCACCCAGGTCGCCGTCCCCGCGATGGCGAAGGTGCAGGCGGCGATGGCGAAGCCGCCGACATAGACCCAGCGGGTGCGGAAGATGGCCGCGAGCGACACCTCGCCCGTCTCCGCCGTCTCGCCCTTCCAGCGGAAGCCTTCGATCCCCAGCGCGGCGGGGCCGGGACGGGCGAAGGCCACCACCAGCGCGCCGGCGACCAGCGTGCCGACGGCGAGGGCCGCGAAGAACACGCGCCAGCCATAGGCGATGGTCAGCGGGATCCCGAGGCTGAAATCGAGCGTGATCGCCAGCGAACAGGCCGCCAGGATCAGCCCCACGATCAGCCCGCGCCGCGCCGGCGGGAACCAGGCCAGCAGCAGCTTCATCACCCCGATGAACACGCCCGCGTCGAAGAAGCCGATGACCAGCCGCAGGACCAGCAGCTGCGTGAAGTTCTGCACGAAGACCTGGAGGACCATGCCGACGCCGACCCCGAACAGGCCCACGATCAGCATCTTCTTCGCGCTCCAGTCCCGCGACAGCGCCGACCAGACCAGCATCCCGAGGCCGTAGGTCAGCGCGAAGATCCCCTGCGCGAGGCCCGCCTGCGCCTCCGACAGGCCCAGCTCGGGGGCCAGGAACGGCAGGGCTGCGGCGACGCCGTACCAGTCGGCGGCGAGGAACAGCTCGCATGTCAGGCCGAGGGCGAGCATCCCCCATTGCCAGCGTTTCACCGAGGCGCGCTGCGCCCCGGACAGATCGTCCATCGTGGTCATGTCATGTCTTCCTGTTGCAATGGCGAAGAGGCCGCGCCCGGGATCGGGCGGCCCGTCTGTCGCGGGCCTTCGCGCGGCATGGCGGCGCCGGTCCCCCGCGCGGGCGGCGGGGGGCGGCAGGCGGGCGCCCCGGAGCGGGCGCGGAAGGGGGGACGGGGGAAAAGCCGGGCCGCCGCGGGAGAGAGGGAGGGGCGGCGGCCCGGAGGCGCCCCCGCGGAAAGGCCCGCGGGGCGCCCAGCGGAAGGTCAGTCCGCGGGCGGCAGGAAATGCACGTTGCGCAGGGCGGCGAGGCGCACGACCTCCTCGGGGTCCGGCACCTCGTGGATGTCGTCGAAGAGCGCGCGCAGGTCCCGCGTCGGCGCCACCCAGAACAGGCAGGTCGAGGTGGCGCCCGAGCGGTTGAAGAGCCCGTGCGGAATCCCGCGCGGCATCACCACCAGGTCGCCGGGCCCGGCGGTCTTCGCCATGCCGCCGAGCTCGATGGCGAACTCGCCCGTCAGCACATAGACGAACTCGTCCTGGTCGGGGTGGATATGCGGCGGTGCGAAGGTCCCGTCGGGGAAGGTCGCGTGCCAGGACATGCTGTATTCGCCCTGCTGCTTCAGCACGTAGGTCTGCCCGAGGATGGACCAGGAGGTCTCCTCCCACGCCGCCTCGGCCGCGATCACGTCGCCGGGCATGGACATGTCCGTCTCGGCCAGGAAATGCGGGATCGCGGCGGCGGCGGCGGGGGTCTCCTCGAACACCAGGTGGCCGGTGTCGGGGATGGCGGCGAGCCGCGCCGCGGGCAGCCCCGCCATCCATTCCGCCGCCTGCGCACAGGGCCGCAGCCGGTCGTTCCCGCCCCAGACCAGCAGCGTCGGCATGGTGAGGCGCGGCAGGCGGGCGGCGAGCCTCGGGTTCCCCTGGGGATGCGCCTCGAGCAGCTTCGCATAGCCCATCACCTCGCGCCCCAGCGCGGCGTCGAAATCGGGATCGGGGGCGGCGGGGAACAGGGGCAGGATCTTCGCGACGTCATGGGCGAGATAGCCGGGCAGCTCGGGCGGCGCGATGTCGAGGAGCGCGGGGGCCGGGGCGGCCTCGCTCACCAGCCCGGCGGGGGCGACCAGGATCAGCTGCGCGACCTGCTCGGGGCGGATGGCCGCGTATTCCGCCGCGATCCAGCCGCCGAGCGAGAACCCCGCGAGGGCGAAGCGGTCGAGCTTCAGCGCGTCGAACAGGGCGGCGTAGTGGAACACCATGTCCTCGATCCCGGCGATGGCGGGGGCGTCGCCGCTGGCGCCGAAGCCGGGATGGAAGGGAATGATGACGCGGTGGGTCTGCGCCCAGGCGCGCGCCGCCTCGAAGCCGGTGAAGGCGCCGGTCCCGTGCAGGAACACCAGGTCGGGCCCTGCGCCGATGGTCATCACCGCGGCGTCGACGCCGTCGATCTGGTAGCGCGTGGTCTCGAAGCCCTCGGCGGGCGGGGGAAGGCCGTCTTTCATGGCGGGGGTCCTTGGTCTGGGAATGGGGCCTGGTCCGGGAAAGGGAAGGGAGGGGCGGGGCGGCGTCAGGCCGCCCGGCGCCCCGTCGTCCTGCGCGGGGCCATCAGGGCGGCGAGCTGCGCGGCCGCGGCCTCGATCCGCTCGGCCAGCGCCGGGGCGGGGGCGCCGTCCGACAGCTCGGCGGTGCCGGCATAGACGGCGGTGGGGCAGGTCAGCGCCTCGAAATAGCCGAACAGGGGGCGGATCTGGTGCTCGACCACCAGCGCGTGGCGCAGGCCGCCGCCGCAGGCGGTGATGAGGACCGGGCGACCCTTCAGCGCCCCCTCGGGCGCCTGGTCGAACAGGTGCTTCAGAAGCCCCGGCATCCCGCCCTGGAACACCGGGCAGCCGATGATCAGCGCCTCGGCGGTCTCCACCTTCGCGATCAGCGCCTCGGCCCGGGCGTCCATGTCCCGGCGCTGGAAGGCCCCGAGGCCCGGCCCGGCGTCGAGCAGGTCCGCGACCTCGGTCCCGATCCCGTGCGCGGCGGCGAGGCGGGCGGCGGCGGCCTCGACCAGCATCCGCGGGCGGGCGGGCCGCCAGCTTGCGCCGACGAGGCCGAGCACCCGCGACCCCGTCGCAGGGGGCGCGGCGGCGGGGGAGGCGCCGGTCATTTCGCGCCGTCGGCGATGCCGAACACGGTCCAGGGCGCCTCGGGGTCGGCGACGCCCAGCAGGCCGCGGCCGCATTCCTCGACGATCTGGTCGGCCATCAGGATGTGCTGGGCGCCGGCATGGATGTCGCGGTACGTCCGCTGCATCGCCGTCTTGTGCAGCGACGCGCCGCGGGCCGAGCGGTGGGCGAAGGTCGCGGTCTCGGAGATCACGTCATGGACGTGCCGCAGGGCGAGCTTGATCATCGTCATCTGCTCCTGCGCCAGCGGCTGGCCGGAGGAGAGCGTGTCCGATGCGTCCTTCCACGTCTCCAGCGCCAGCGCGCGGGCGGCCCGGTATTTCGCCTCGGCCTGGGCGAACTGGAACTTGAAGCTGGCGCTCTCGGCGGACGGCCCGAACGCGTCGCGGCGGGCGGTGATGACGTCCCGCAGCTCGTCCAGCATCCGGCGGCCGACGCCGATGGCCCAGGTCGAATGCGCCCAGGCCGAGAACCCGGCGAGGCCGATCGCCCCCTGCAGCTTGCCGCGCTGCGGGCCTTCCACGTCGAAGCCGTAGACCATGTCGTCCGGCACGAAGATCGTCTCGCCCTCGGCCACGCGGTAGTCGAAGCTGCCGGTGGCGCGCAGGCCCAGCACGTCCCAGTTGCCCTTGAGCTCCACCGTCTCGCGCGGGTGGTGGCAGATGACGACCTCGGGGCCGCCCTCGCCCATGATCATCTCGCCCGCCTCGTCGACGACGAAGCAGCCGGTGTGGATCCATTCCGCGTGGGCGATGCCCGACCCGTAGGCCCACTGGCCCCAGATCTCGTAGCCGCCACCCACCTTGCGGGCGAAGCCGCGCGGCACGCCGTTGCCGGCGATGGTGATGTCGACGCCGTCCTTGAAGATCCGGTCGACCCCGGCCTGGTCGATATAGAGGGCCATGGCGGCGCCCTCCATGTTGTTCACGCCGATATACCAGCCGGCCGAGGCATGGGCGTGGGCGACCTTCTCCGAGATCAGCATCGCCTCGTAATGGGTGATCTCGGCGCCGCCGACCTCCTCGGGGTAGAGCATGGTGAACAGGCCCGCGTCGCGCATGGCGCGGACCACGTCGTCGGTCAGCTGCCCGAGGGCCTCGGCCTCGTGGGCGCGTTCGCGCACCAGCGGCAGCAGGGCGTCGGCGGCGGCGGAGATCGCCTCGGCGGCGGTCGGGGGGGTGGCGGACATGTTCATGCGGGCGGCCTTTCGGTTGGGCCCCGGCGCGGGCTGCGCGCGGGGGCCGCGGGTTGGATCTGCGGGGCGGGGCGGCCGGCGGCGCGCGGCATGGCGCGATCCCCCCGGCCGCGGAGGGGTCCGCGGCGGGCCGAGCGCCGCAAGACGTTCGGGTGTGAAGGAAATCGGGTCTGCCGGGCGCGGCGCCCGGCGCCTCGTCCCCTGTGAAATGATCCTTCCGGGATACGGATTTTCGCTCACCCCCCCCGGTTGGGGGGATTGGGCGCCGCATTTCCGGGCGCCGAGATGTTTTGCGTTTAAAATTTATTCGGGTAAGCTTCGGGTGCGACGCGAGTCCGCCTGCATCCTGTGCAACGCCTCGCGGCGCGGTGCACCCGGACCGTGACCCCGGGCGTCGCCGCGCCGCCCAGCCGAGGGGGCCGTCCCATGACCGAAGCCCGCCTGCCGATCCCGCAAGCCGCCGCCGCGCTGCCGCCGCCGCAGCTGCCGGCCGTGGCCGAGAGCCGCTCGACCGAGGAGCTGGGCCGCGCCTGCCAGGCGGCGCTGGACCGGATGACCGGCTCGGCCACGGTGGGGATCTACATGCTCGGCGGCCCGGCGCCGCGGCTCCTGTACAGCGGCGACGTGCCGAGGGGGTTCCTCGAGCAATACGCGGCGCGGTTCGGGGCGGACGACCCGCTGATCCGGCGCCTCGGGGCCGGGGCGCAGGTGACGGATGGCGAGAGCTGCGTGGGGGCCGAGACCTGGCGGGCGAGCCCGCTGCACGACCTGCTGCGCAGCTGGGGCTTCGCGTGGAACATATGCGGGCTGGTGCGGGCCGGGACGGCGCGCTGGGGGTGATCTACACCGCCGGGCGGCGCGGCCAGGCCATGGGCGGTCCGGCGGCGATGGCGCAGATGGGCCGGCTGTGCCGCGGCGCGGCGCTGTCGCTGCGCACGATCCTCGCGGCCGATGCGGGCGGGGACGCCGGGCCGGGCGCGGCGGGCGGGCCGGGCGCCGCCGCCGGGGCGGACCCCGCGCGCCCGCCGCTGCCGCCGCAGCTGCTGCGGGTGGCGATCCTGCTGTGCGAGGGGATGTCGAACAAGGGCATCGCCCGCGAGACGGGCCTGTCCGAGCACACGGTCAAGGAATACGTGCAGACCCTGATCCGCCGCTACGAGGTCGAGAACCGCACCGCCCTCGCCGCCCGCCTGGTGCGCGACGGCGCGGCGGCGCCCGCGCGCTGAGCCGGGGCCAGGGCCGGGATCGGGACCCGGGCCGCGGACCCGGCGCTATGCCGGGCCGGGCGCAAGGGCGCGGCACGCGGCGGCGATCCGCTCGGGCGCGCGGTAGAGCGCCAGCTGCCCCGCCCCCTCCACCGCCAGGCAGGACAGGGCCGGGCCCCTCGCGACGAGCGCCTCGACCGCCGCGAGGGGCAGGAAGTCATGCGCCGCGCCATGGGCGAACAGCACCGGGACCCGCGCCGCCGCCGCCTCCAGCGCCCCGGACCAGTCCGCGCCCCAGGCGCCGACGTCGCGCGCGACCTGGGCGGGCCGCTCGAAGCAGAAGCGCAGGTTCTCCCGCACCGCGTCGAACAGCGCCGGGTCGGACAGCGCCGCGGCGTCGGCGGGGTTCTCGTGGCAGAAATAGCGCACGAATTTCTCCTCGGCCGCCGGGCCGGTGCGGAAGGCGCGCGCGGCGGCCTCGTAACCCAGCTGCAGCGCCGGCCCCGCCAGCCGCCCGGCGGCCAGCGTGCGGCGCGTCGCCTTCGGCGCGGCGTCGAATTGCGACGGGTCCCGCACCGGCGCCCCGGTCGAGACCAGCGCCAGCCCCGCAACCGCGCGCCCCCGCGCCAGCGCCCGCGCGGCGGCCCGGGCGGCGAGGATCCCGCCCTCGCGGTGCCCGGCGATCAGCGGGGCCGCGCCGCCGCCCGCGAGATCGAGCAGCGGGTCGAGCCAGTCGTCCAGCAGCGCGTCCGAGGCGTCGCCCCCGGGCGCCCCCACCCCTTCATTCCCGGCCGGACGCAGGAGGTCCGCATGATCCAGGACATCGATGTCGCGGGGGTCTTCACCCCCGCCCTGCTGATCCTCGCCGTGCTGAGCTACGCGGCCCATCGCGGGGTTCACCGCCTGCTCGCCCGCGCCGGGCTCTACCGGCATGTCTGGCATCCCGCCCTGTTCGACGCCGCCCTCTACATCTCGATCCTGGGCGCCTCCGCCCTTTTGCTGGAGCATCTTCCGACATGATCGCCCGTCTCAAGCGCAATGGCGGACCCGTGCTGCTCACCGCCGCCATGCTGGTCTGCGCAGGCGTCTGCGCGCAGTTCTTCCGGGCCTCCTACATGACCGCGCCCTGGACGCGGGACGGGCGCGTCAGCGCCGAGTCCGTGCGCATCGCGCCCCAGGTCTCGGGCGTGGTCGCCGGCGTGGCCGTCGCCGACAACGATATCGTCCACGCGGGCGACCTGCTGTTCCGCATCGGCGCCGAGAGCTTCGAGCTGGCCGTCGCGCTGGCCGAGGCGACCCTCGACGCCGAGCGCGAGGCGATGGAGTTCAAGGCCTCGGTCGCCGCGCGCCTCGAGGCCTCGGCGGCGATCAGCGCCCCGAGCATCGAGCAGGCCCGGCACGACCCCGCCGCCGCCCGCGCGCAGGTGCGCGGCGCGCAGGTCGCGCTCGACATGGCCCGGCTGGACCTTGCGCGCACCGAGGTCCGGGCGCCGGTCGACGGCTACGTGACGAACCTGAAGCTGCGGACCGGCGACTACGTGGTCGCGGGGGCCCCGTCGGTCACCGTGATCGACGCCGGCAGCTTCGGCGTGACCGGGTATTTCCGCGAGACGCAGCTGGCGCGCATCCATGTCGGCGACCGGGTGGAGATCTCGCTGATGGGCGCGCCGGGGACGATCATCGGCCATGTCGAGAGCCTGGGGCGCGGCATCGCGGACGGGAACGGCGCCACGGACGCCGACGGGCTGCCCGCGGTCGACCCGGTGCTGGACTGGGTCCGCCTGGCTCAGCGGATGCCGGTGCGGATCAGCATGGACGAGACGCCCGAGGGCGTGTTCCTGGCCGCCGGCATGACCGCCGCGCTCAGCGTTGAAGGGCCGCTGGACGCCGCGCGGTAAGCGCCGCCCCGCACCCGCGCCCCCCTCAGGCGATGGGCAGGCTGCGCGCATAGCGCCGGACGACCAGCGGCGCGCCGCCGGTCCCCGGCGCGTCCGGGCCGCCGCCGAAGGGCCAGCCCGCCTCCACCGTCACCTCGAGCGAACCGCTCGCCCCCGCGGTCAGGGTGAAGGAGAGCCGCCCCTCGGGGTCGGTCCAGCCATGCAGCCGCTCGGTCCCGCCCGCGGCCCCGGTCGCGGTCACGTCATAGCCGACCGGGGGCGCAAGCAGGGGCGGGTTGCTCCCGATCCTTGCATAGGCGGCGAAGGAGAACGCGACCTGCGCCCCCGGCGCCGCCGCCACGGGTTCGTCCACCGGCACCAGCGCCACCGACAGCGAGGTCAGCGCCACCGCCCCCACGCTGTCCAGCGGCGCGGCGGGGTCGTCGTCAAGCTCGAGCTGCATCGCCATCGCCGACCAGGCCAGCACGTCGCGCAGATAGGTGTAGTCGTTGCTCTGCTGCATCCGCGCATCGGCCTGGCGGATGGCGGAGACGAGCCCCTCGCGCATCAGGGCCCGGCCTTCCTCGTGCTGGGGGACGAGGCTGGGCGGGTCGGTCCCGTCGCGCCCGGTCTGGGCCGTGGCGGCCCACCAGCGCAGGTATTCCTCGATCGCGCCGCGCAAGAGGGCGTCGTCATCCTGGGCGCGCAGCAGCCCGGGTTTCACCGACACGTCGTACCAGTTCTTCAGCGCGCCATGCAGGTCGGCGGCGGACGGCGTGCCGCCGCCGCGCAGGATCGGGTCGATATCGTTGCGGAACCCCGCCTCGCCCGGCGAGGTCGGGTGCGCGCCCTCCGGGGGCGCGGTGACGGCGCCCGGGGCGGGCAGGCCGCCGCCGCTTCCGCCGCTTCCGCCGGTCCCGGTCCCGCCGCCGCCCCCATCGCCGCCGCCGCCGAACAGGTCCCCGAACCCGTCCCAGCCTAGCCCCGACAGCAGCTCGTCGAGATCGAAGCCCTCGGTCAGCCCGCCGAATCCGCGGGTCAGGATGTCGGTGAACCGGTCCATCAGCTCGGCGCGCTTGGCGGGATCGGTCTCGGCCTCGATCGCGGCGCCGATGCCGTTGAGCGCGCCGCCCAGCCGGGTCGCGGGCCGCGTCGCCGCCGCCTCGGCCCCCGCGTGCTTCAGCGTCTCGGCGGCAAGGCCCGCCGACAGCTCCGCCACCTTCGTCGCGGCCCCGAGCGTGCGCGCCGCGGCCTCTCCGGTCATGCCCGTCGCCGCGTCGCCCAGCTTGCCCGCCAGCTGGTTGAGGCTGCCGATCATCCCCGCCAGCTCGCCCGACTTGGACATGTCGCGGAACAGGCCGGGCGTGCGCAGCGCGGCGAAAGCCTCGGCGAAGCCCGCCGGGTCCGGGAAGGCGGGGGGCGCCGCGACGTCGAGGCTCGCCGCGGGCACGTTCGGCGACAGGTCCGGCAGCATCGCCCGGCTGCCCGCCGAGAGCGGCGCGATGGCGGGCGGCTGGTGCGGGATCGGCGTCTCGTGCCAGTCGGTGCGGCGCGAGACGTCGAGCTTCTCGGCCCCGTTGGCCCGCCCCAGCAGCGCCTCGGCGAAGAGGCCGGGGCTGGGCAGGTCCACCACCCCGGCCCCCAGCGGCGCGGCGGAGAGGGCGGCGAAGCGCTTCTCGGTCTCGCCCGCGTGCTGGATCAGCTCGGTCAGCGCATCGGGGACCCCCGCGGCGGGATCGTCGATGGAGATGCGCCCGCCAAGGCCGCTGGTCACGGTCTTGAGCCGCAGGATGATATGCGCCCCCGCCACGGCGACCGGCACGGTATGGGCGACGGCATGGAGCGGCAGGGACGCGCCCCCGGCGGTCAGCTCGGCGGCGTCGAGCGCGGCGGCGAGCAGCTCCGGCTCGGCCCCTTCGAGGATCGCGCGGGTCAGCTCGTAGCGGCGGCCCCGGGCGATCTGCAGCACCCGTGCGACGGCGTCGGCCTGGGCATCCGCGCGCGCGGCGAGGGCCTGCTGGTACGCGGCCTCGGCCGCGGCGGCGCGGGCGGTGGCGTCGGCCCATTCGGGGTGGGCGGCGTCGTAATCCTCCCACGCCTCGGCGGCGCCCGAGAGGGGCGTCCAGGCGAAGAGGCGCAGCGTGTCGTCATGGCCCGCGGTGTAGAAGGTCTTGCGCCCCAGCTGCACGGTCGTCTGCCCCGAGGCGGCGGTGGAATCGTAGGTGACGGAGATTTCGACGGGGATGGTCTGCAACAGGCCGACCGAGGCCTGCAGCGCGCTGGCGTCCTGCATCCGCATCTCGACCCCCGCCACCCGGTCGGCGCGCAGGGTCGGAAAGCCGCCATCGGGCTTGAGCACCTGGTCATGCGGGTCGGACCCGTTCGCCTGCGTCAACGGCAGGCGCCGCCGCCCCTCGGCCGGGTCGTCCCAGGCGAAATAGAGGTCCGAGTTCGCGACGTCGAAACCCCCGGCGACGGTGATCTTCACCCGCACGCTGTCGGGGGTGATCTCCACCTCCTCCGGGCGCGGCAGGTCGGGGCGCTGCGGCTCGGGCGGGACCTCGATCGCCTCGCGCGGGATGTCGGCGGCGGGGCGCAGGCCGAAGCGTTCGTCCACGAGGCGGACCAAGTCGCCCTCGCCGAACAAGGGCCGGATGCGGGGCCAGAGGGCCTCGAGTTCCTCGGCGGTGGCGAAGTGCAGCGCGCCGAAAGGCACGAAGAGCAGCGGCGCGAGGCTGTCGAGGCGCATCTCGACCTCGTAGCGGTGCAGCAGCTCGTAATACTGCATCGTCAGCGCATGCATGTGGTTGTAGTTGGTGATGGTGCTGGTGCGCAGGCTCTCGCGCTCGGCCTCGGCGTCTTCCACGACCACAGAGGCGCGCAGGGACCGGACGGCGGAGGCGTTCTGCTGGGTGCTCTGCAGGATGTTCTGGGCGGTCTCGCCCTCGATCCCCCGGTCGCCCTCGGATTCGGCCTGGATCATGCCGAGCGCGGCGCCCCCGGCGATGGCGAGCCCGGCCGAGGCGACGCCCGCCGCCCCGCCCACGCCCGCGCCGATCAGCGCGCCCGGCCCGGCGCCCACCCCGCCGATCAGCGCGCCGACCCCGGCCCCGGTCAGCGCCCCGGCGCCGCCCCCGACCAGCCCCGCGGCGGCGACGGCCCCCACGGCGCCCGCGGCGGTGACCGCCTGCGCGTCGGTGCGGCCGAACTGGTGCTCTGCGGCGGTGGTGGCGACGGTCTCGTCCAGCGCGCGGGCATGGCGGATGCGGGCGGAGAGGGTCTCGGCGCCCTCGGTGTCCTCCCGCCGCGCGGCCTGCTGGTCGCGGCGCCAGTCGACCACCGCCACCTGTCGGCTTTCCCCGGGAGCGAGGGCGAGGGAGTGGCGCAGCTCGCCCAGCATGGTCGGCCCGAGGGTCCAGCGCTGCGCATAGCCCGCGAGGCGGCCGAGATAGAAGACCGGGCAGGGCAGCAGGCGCGGGTCGAAGATGGCGGCCATCATCTCGTCCGGGGCGCAGTCCTTGCCGATGCCGATGCGCAGCCCGCGCAGGTCGCGCCCGCGGAAGAACCCGTTGAAGCGGTGGAGCGAGGGGACGGCGCCGTGCATCCGGGGCATCAGCTCCTCCGGCGCCGAGGCCGGGGCGTGGTAGCCCGCGCCGGGCGCGTGGGGGATCGGCGCCGCGGGTTCGGATCCGGGATGGCCTGAACCGGGATGGCCTGTTCCGGGACGCCCGCCCCCTGCGCCCGGATCGGCGGGCGCGGGGCGCGGGGCGCCGGGGAGGCGGCCCGCCTCCGCGCCCGCGCGCGCCTCGGCCAGCAGCCGTTCCGCCGCCACGTAGGGCGGCAGCGCGGCGATGTCGGCGAGCCGGTCATACCCCGCCGCGGCGAAGGCCCGGCGGGCCTCGGCCCCGATCCCGTCCAGCGCGTCCAGCGGCCAGTCCGGCGCGCCCTCCGGCGCCATTCCCTGGAACCGCCGCCCGGCGAGGCGGCGGGTTTCCGCGGCGTCCCCCGCGGCGGCGGCGGCCAGCAGCGCCCGCGCCCGGCGCACCGGCCCGAGGCCGAGCACGGCGGCGACGGTCTCCAGCCCCAGCGCCGAGAGCAGGCCCGCGTCCCGCGGCCCGGGCGCGATCGCGTCCGACACGGGGGCGGCCAGGAGGTCGGAAACAGTCCAGGTCATCGCGCGCGCTCCCGTCGAAAGGGTCAAGGCCTTTCAAGATGCGGCGGCGCGGGGGGCCGATGCGTCAAGTGAAAAGCCCCGGGACGATGAAAAGACCATGCTCCGGCCATGATGATGTCCGGTGAATGACAGGCGTCTTCACGGATTACGCGAATATTTTCAGAGGCTGCCTTGCGGGCGCCGCCCCGGACCCGGCGGAGATCTCCGCGAGGTCATCGGCCGCGTCACCATCTCGCCGCCGTGCCGCAAGGGCGCCGCCCCGGACGCGCGCGCCGGGCGGCATTGGGAGGTCGGTCCGGTGCAGGCGCGGTCGATGCGGCATCGCCGCCCCCCCGGGCCGCGCAGGGGTCGGCGGGATGTCGTCTGCGCCGTTTTTATACATAACGGACATTATGGGTTTCGCGCCTCCACGCCGGGCGCACAGCCGCGCAGGGCGCGCGCAGCGCCCTGGTCGGCCCCCCAGACCCGCCCCTCAGATCCGCCCCTCTGGGCGCAGCGCCGCGAAACCGTCCTCCGGGGCGCCGTCGATCATCCCGGCCAGGATCCCGGCCGTCGTCGGCCCCAGCGTGAAGCCCTGGTGGCCATGGCCGAAATGCAGCCACAGCCCCGGCCGCCCCGGCGCCGGGCCGACCAGCGGCAGCATGTCCGGAAGACAGGGCCGAACCCCCGACCATTGCGGCTCCTCCACCCGCGGGCCGAGCGCGATCAGCCCCGACAGCCCGCGCGCCCCCCGCTCCAGCTGGCGCAGGTCCACCGGCGCGTCGCGGCCCGCCAGCGCGGCGCCCGTCGTCACCCGCAGCCCGGCGACCATGCCCGCCGCCACCACCCCGTTGGCGGCGTCGAGGAACGGGCGCACGGGCAGGCGCGGCGCGTTGTAATGGCCGTGCACGCCGCGCTTGAAGATCATCGGAACCCGCAGCCCGAACCGCGCCAGCAGGGGCGGCGACCAGGGCCCGAGCGCCACCACCGCCTGCGCCGCCTCGACCGGGCCCTCCGCCGTCGCGACCCGCCAGCCCGCGCCCGCCGCCTCCAGGCTGTCCGCGTCGCCGAGCAGCGCCCGCCCGCCGCGCCGCGCGAACAGGTCCGCATAGCCCGCGGTCAGCGCCCCGGGATCGGCGCAGCTCCAGCTGTCGAGCCAGTGGACCGCGCCCGCCGGGTCCGCCGCCAGCGCCGGGTCCTCGCGCCGGTAGGCCGCCCCGTCCATCGCCCGGAACCGGGTCCCGTAAAGGGACCGCACCCGCTCCGCATCCGCCGCCGCGGCCTCGAAGGCGGCGGGGTCGCGGAACAGCATCGCCAGCCCCTCGCGCGCGACCAGG
Source organism: Rhodovulum sp. DZ06 (assembly GCF_050586345.1). Classification (NCBI taxonomy): domain Bacteria; kingdom Pseudomonadati; phylum Pseudomonadota; class Alphaproteobacteria; order Rhodobacterales; family Paracoccaceae; genus Rhodovulum; species Rhodovulum sp. DZ06. Next base: position 23,471 of record NZ_JBOCEF010000022.1, on the reverse strand, counting down.
TTCTCCTGCCCCGAGGCGGCGATCAGCGGCGCGTGATCCGCCGTCGCCCGCGCGGTCAGCCGCGCATAGGTGCGCGAGATCGCCTCGTGCCGCGCCGGGGCCGAGTTGCGGAAATAGCGCCACAGCGCCGGGGCCATGCGCGCCGCCCCGGCGGCGGTCCAGGTCACGTCGTTGCTCAGCCCCAGCGCGTAGCGCAGCAGCGTGGCGGAATCGCGCGGCAGCGCGTAGGGCTCGGCCGCCTCGGCCTGGATCACGCCCGCATTGCCGTACGAGGTCTCGCGCCCCGGGGCCTTGCGGTCCACCAGCGCGACGTCATGGCCGCGCGCCTGCAGCGCCAGCGCGGTGGAGACGCCGACCATCCCGGCGCCGAGGACGAGGAATTCGGCCATCGCGGGCCTCCGTTGAACTGGCGCGGGCCCCGCCCCGCCGCGGGCGGGGGGGCGGGCACGCCGCGCGCCGGGGCTCAGGCCTCGGCGATGACGGTGATCTCGACCTTCGCGTCGATCATCAGGTCGCAGCGCACGGTGGTGCGCACCGGCAGCGGGTCCGAGAAATGCTCGGCATAGACCGCGTTGAACGCGGCGAAATCGGCGGCGTCGGTCAGGTAGCAGGTGGCCGAGACCACGTGTCCCAGCGTCAGCCCCTCGGCCTCCAGCGTCGCCGAGAGGCGGGCGAAGATGTTGCGGGTCTGCGCCTCGATCCCCGCGGGGACGGTCCCGTCGGGGGCGAAGCCGATCTCGCCCGAGAGATACACGGTCGAGCCGACGCGGCGGGTCTTCGAGAAGGGAAGGGTCATGGATCAGTCCTTGGCCTGGGGGGTTCCGGGGCCGGGCGCATTGGCGCGCAGCCCCTCGATCAGCAGCTCGAGCAGCAGCGAGAAGCCGCTCTCCAGCGGGATGTCGGCGCCGTTGCGCCAGCGCAGCACGAAGATGCGGCCCGCGATCTCGGGCAGGGCCGCGTGGGTCAGGGGATGCGCCGCGGGGTCGATCGCCCCGAGCCGCTCGGCGAAGCGCGCGCCCCAGTCGTCGGCCCCGGGGGCGGGGGCGAGCTCCATCGTCACGAAGCCCGCAAGCCCGCCGACCAGCGCGTTGAAGGCCGCGCGCAGGGCCGGGCCGCGATAGCCCGCCTCCTGCAACGCCGAGAGGATCGTCTCGACCCAGTCGAGATTCGCGACCCCGTTGGATTTCATCTGCGCGCCCAGCAGCGGCGCCACGGCGGGGTGGCGATGGACCAGCGCGCGGTAGCGTTCGAACACCTGCCGCAGCCGCGCGTCCCAGGGCATGGAGGCATCCAGCCCCGCCGACAGCGCGCCGGTGATCGAGGCGGAGATCTCGGCGAAGAGGTCCTCCTTCGCGCCGCCGACATGCCAGTAGATCGCCGCCGGCGAGACGCCGAGCCGCCGCGCCAGCTCGCGCAGCGAGAAGGCGGCGAGGCCGCGCTCGTCGATCAGCGCCACCGCGGCGTCCACCACCTGCGCCTTGTCGAGGCCGATGGCCGCCGCCCGCCCGCGCGGGGCCCGGGTCGGGAGTCCTGCCGGGGGTTCGGCCACGGACCCTCCCGCGGCGCCGCCCGGCGCCCTGCCCCGGGTTTTCGCTCCGGGCGCCTGCGCATCGGGGGCCTGCACGCCGGGGACCGTCGCTCCGGGCGCTTTCCCATCCTGCGCCTTCGCATCCGGCGCCCGCGCATCGGGGGTCTTTGCATCGGGGGGCGGCGGCGGGGGCATCGGCGCTCCTTCGCGCGGCCCGGGACGGGAGCGCTTTCCCCGCCTATAGGACATCGTTCTATTGGCGCGCAACCCCGCCGTCCCGCCCCCCCGGCGCCGGGCCTTGCGCCGGGCCTTGCCAAGCGCCGCGCGGCGCCGTCCACTCCCCCTCCCCCGCCGCGCCCGGCCCGGGGAGGAGGCGAGAGGATGGACGCAAGCGACCTGCACCGGACCCTGACCATCCGGCATATCCGCGTGATCGCGGCGCTGGCCGAGCTCAAGCTCGTCGCCCGCGTGGCCGAGGAGCTGAACGTCACCCAGCCCGCCGTCTCCAAGCAGATCGCCGAGCTGCAGCGCATCGTCGGCGCCCCCATCGTCACGCGCGACCGCAACCGGCTGCACCTGACGCCCATCGGCCTGCGCCTCGCGGAGCACGCGCGCCAGGTCCTCAACCAGATCGACCGCGCCGCCTTCGACATCGAGGCGATGGCCAGCGGCGTCACCGGCGCCGTCTCGGTCGGCATCGTCGCCTCGGTCGCGCCGACCATCATGCCCGACGCGCTGGCGCTGCTGAAACGCAGCGCGCCGCAGACCTCGGTCGCCATCGTCGAGGGCCATTTCAACGCGCTCTTCCCGCAGCTCGAGTCCGGGATGACGGACCTGCTGATCGCCCGCGTCTGGCAGGCCCAGGACCTGCCGGGGATCGAGCAGACCGCCCTGTTCAGCGAACCCGTGGCGGTGGTGGCCGGGCGCGATCACCCGCTGGCGGCCGCGGGGCCGCTGGACTGGGCGCAGGCGGCGGACCAGCCCTGGATCTTCCCGCAGGCGAACTCGGTCGCGCGCCGGGCCATCGACGCGCTGTTCGCCGAGCACGGCCTCGCCACCCCCACCGACATCATCGCCTCCGCCTCGCTGACGCTGAACCTCGGGATCATGCGCAAGATGCCCGCGCTGGGGCTGTTCCCCGAGGGGCTCGCCAACGCCCATGCCGCGCGGGGCGACATCGTGGTGCTGCCGCTCGACACCCGCGGGCTGCTGTCCGAGGTGCGCTGCTTCTGGCGCGCCGGCGCGCAGGAGGCGAACAGCGCCCTGGCGCTGCTGCTGCGCTGCCTCGAGCAGACCGCCGCCCCGGGCTGAGCCGCGGGCGCGGCGGGCGGGCGGGCTGGACGGGCGGGGCGGAGCCCGACCGCAAACCATTCCCCCTGGTTATGGCTCCATGGGAATTACTCAGTATGACGCGGCGTTTCCCCGCGATAACCTTCAGGAAATGGAATTCCACGGGAGGGGAATCGCGGAGCGGCCGAACCGGTCCGCGAGGCACGCATACATGCCCCATGACATGACGACCGAACGCTCCGCCACGCAGATGCTGGCGGATTTCGCGGCTGGACGCCTGGCGCCGAGCGCGCTGCTCGAGGCCTGCCTCGCGCGCATCGCCGCGACCAATCCCGCGATCAACGCGCTGACCGCCTTCGACACCGCGCGCGCGCGGGCCGAGGCCGCGGCCGCCGACCGCCGCTGGCGGGACGGCGCCCCGATGGGCCTGCTCGACGGGCTGCCGATCGGGGTGAAGGACCTCCAGGACACCGCGGGGCTGCTGACCACCTATGGCAGCCGCCGGATGCGCGGCCACGTGCCGGGCGCCGACCTGCCGATGGTCGCCCGCCTGCGCGCCGCCGGGGCCATCGTGCTGGCCAAGACCAACGTGCCGGAAATGGGCGCGGGCGGGAATTCGCGCAACCCGGTCTGGGGCGCCACCGGCAACCCGTTCAACCCGTCGCTGATCGCCGGCGGCTCCTCGGGCGGGTCGGCCGCGGCGCTGGCCGCGGACATGGTGCCGCTCGCCACCGGCTCGGACACCGGCGGCTCGCTGCGCCTGCCGGCCGCGCTGTGCGGGATCGTCGGCTACCGCCCCTCGGTCGACGTGGTCGCCCACCCGACCCGGCCGCTGGGCTGGTCCGCGATCTCGGTCCTCGGGCCGATGGCGCGGGACGTGGACGACCTGGTGCTGATGCTGCGCGCCTGCCATGGCTGGGACGCGGGGGATCCGCTCTCGTCGCCCTCGGACCCCGCGCGCTTCGACATGCTGCCCGAGACCCCCCTCGGCGCGCTGCGCCTCGGCGTCTCCGAGGATTTCGGCGGCGCCCCCGTCGACCCCGCGATCCGCGAGACGTTCCGGGCGCGCGTCGCGTCGATCGCGCCCCATGTCGCGGAGATCCGCGAGGTGGACCTCGACCTCGGGGACATGGACCGCTGCTTCGACGTGCTGCGGGCCGAGAGCTTCGTCGCCGCCTTCGGCGCGGCCATCGACGCCGCGCCCGATGATTTCGGCGACCACATCCATGTCAACGTCGCCCTCGGGCGGAGCATGACCCTTGCGGACCGGGCCTGGGCCCATGCCGAGCAGACCCGCATCCTGCGCGCCTTCAACGCCCGCATGGAGGGGCTCGACGCGATCCTGCTGCCCACCGTCCCCGTCTCGCCCTTCCCCTGGACCCGCTCGCACGCGGAGACGGTCGAGGGCCGGGAGATGGACATCTATTACCGCTGGCTGGCGCTGACCTATCGCGGCTCGCTCTCGGGCGGACCGGCGATCACCATCCCGGCGGGGCGCGACCCGGCGGGGATGCCCTTCGGGCTGCAGATGCTCGGGCCGGTGCGCGGCGACGCGGGGCTGCTTTCGGCCGCGCGCAGCCTCGAGGCGCTGCTGGCGCGGGATCCCGCGACGGCGCGTCCGCGCCCGGACCTGCCCCGCCTCGCCATCCCCGATCCCGCGCCGCGTTCCATCGTCACCCACCCGCCGCAGATCGGCGCCGCCCAAGCGGCCGCCGACGCGACCGCGGTCTGAGCCAGGGAGGGAGACGCGCCATGTGGTTCATCCCCGTCGCCTTCGTCCTGCTGCTGATCAGCGGCGCCGCCTTCGCCTACATGATGGGCGCGGTGTCGGTCCTCTCGTTCATCGCCGTGGACAAGGCGCAGTTCCTGTCGGTGCTGCCGCAGCGGATCTTCGCCCAGCTCGACGCCTTCGCCTTCATGGCGATGCCGCTCTTCATCCTGACGGCCGAGATCATGACCCGCTCCGGCGTCACCCGCAGCCTGATCGACTTCGCCCTGTCGATGGTCGGCCGCTTCAAGGGCGGGCTGGGGCATGTCAACATCCTGACCAGCGTGTTCTTCGCGGGCATATCCGGCTCGGCCATCGCCGACAGCGCCGCGCTGTCGCGCACCTTCGTCCCGGAGATGGAGGAGCGCGGCTATGACCGCTATTACGCCGGGGCGATCACCGCGGCCTCCTCGATGATCGGGCCGATCATCCCGCCCTCGATCATCATGATCATCTATGGCGGCCTCACCGGCGCCTCGGTCGCGGCGCTGTTCGCGGCGGGGATCGTGCCGGGACTGCTGCTGGCCGCGGCGCTGATGGCGCTGAACGCGGTCATCGCAAGGCTGCGCGGGCACCCCGGGGGCGACGGCGCCGAGCTGCCGCGCTTCGGGCCCAGCCTGCTGCGCGCCGCCCCGGCGCTGCTGCTGCCGGTGGTGATCCTCGGCTCCCTCGTCTTCGGCCTCGCGACGCCCACCGAGGGCTCGGCCGTCGCCGTCCTCTTCGCCCTGGTCGCCGGGCAGTTCTACACCGGCATCAGCCGCGCCATGCTGCTCGACGCGCTCGAGGCGACGGCGCGGATGACCGGCACCATCTTCATCATCCTCGCCGCGATCTCGGCGCTCGGCTTCCTCGCCGGGCAGATGGGCTGGTCCCAGGCGCTGGCCGACTGGGTCGAAAGCCTCGGGCTGACCGGCACGCGCTATCTCTTCTTCCTCGTGGGCGTGTTCCTGCTGGCGGGGATGTTCATGGACACGCCGGTGGCGCTGTCGCTGCTGATCCCGCTCTTCGCCCCGCAGGCGCTGGAGCAGGGGATCAACCCGATCCATCTCGGGATCGTGCTGTGCTTCAATCTCTGCGTCGGGCTGATCACGCCGCCGCTGGGCAAGTGCCTGGTGGTCGTGGCGGCGCTGACCGACCTGAACTACTGGCGGCTCGCCTGGACCGCCCTGCCCTTCGTCGCCGTGCAGGTGCTGCTGCTGGCCGCCCTGGCCTACTGGCCCGAGATCAGCCTCTTCGTGCCCCGGCTCGCCGGCTTCTCGGTCGAATGACCGCCCGCAACCAAACGCAACCATGCACCTGGGAGGATACCGCATGAACCTCAAAGCCCTCGCGATGGCCGCGCTGATGGCCTCCGCCGTTCCCGCCGCGGCGGAAGTGAAGATCGCCCTCGACGGCAAGCCGGACCTGGAGCTGTCCGGGTCCTACAACTGGTCCCACGCCTTCGCCGAGGCGCTCAAGGCGGGCGGCATGGAGGTGCGCGAGATGCCGCGCGGCTCGGTCGGCGAGGAGGCCGAGAAATTCGACCAGGTCTCCACCGGCCTGCTCGAGGTCTCGCTCTCGGACGTGCGCGCCGTGGCGCAGGTCGAGCCCTTCATCTACGGCGTCCGCCTTCCTTACATCTTCGACGACGCCGCCCACATGGACCGCGCGCTGGACGCGGGCGGGGTGTTCGCGCGGGTGAACGAGACGCTGGCCGCGCAGGACGTGATGCTGCTGGCGCTGACCCCGATCGGCCCGTCCTCGGGGATCATCACCACCGACGCCGCGGTGCGCAAACCCGCCGACATGGCCGAGCTGCGGATGCGCGCGCTCGACGACGCGCAGATCGCGATGTACCAGGCCTGGGGCTCCACCGGCACCATCGTGCCCTGGGGCGAGGTCCCGGCGGGCCTGCAGACCGGCGTCATCGACGGCTATCTCAACTCGCCCTTCGTGCCGGTGATGTTCGGCCAGACCGACTTCGTGAAGAACTTCTCGGACGCCGGGGTCATCATGCCCATGCGCGCCGTGATCGCCTCGAAGATGTGGTATGACGGGCTGTCGGACGAAGACCGCGCCACCGTGGACAAGGCGGTCGCCGCCGGCGACGCCGCCAACCGCGCCTGGCTGGAGAAGGCCTCGGTCACCGCGCTCGAGCAGCTCGAGGCCAAGGGCGTGACCGTCCAGCGCCTGTCGGCCGAGGAGCGCGGCGCGTTCCGCGAGCTGTCGAAGGCGGTCTACAATTCGGGCCTGATGCCGGAGCAGGACGTCAAGGCCTGGACCGGGATGTCGGACGGCGCGCGCTGAGCGCCCGCCTGCCGGACCGGCGGCCCCCGCCGCCGGTCCGGCCCCCCGCGACGCCCCCCGGCGCCCGCCCGCAAGACCGTCTGCACGCCCGCCGCCCGCAAGACCGCCCGCCCGCAACACCGAAAGGCCGTTCCATGCGCCGCATGATCCTGTCGCTCAGCGACGCTCTGCACCAGGTCGCCCGCGCCGTCGCCATCTGCGCGGTGGCGGGAATGTTCGCTGTGGTGATGATCCAGGTCGTCGCGCGCTACGGCTTCTCGGCCCCCCCGGTCTGGACCGAGGACGTGGCCCGCTACATGATGGTCTGGACCGGGCTTCTCGGCGCCACCCTGTCGTTCAAGGCCCGCGCCGACGCGGTGCTGATGCAAAGCGTGTTCCCCGCGCGCCCGCACCCGCTGGGCCTGCTGGCCGAGGCGGTGCAGAGCGCGGCGGTGATCGCCTTCCTCGCGCCGGTGATCTGGTTCTGCTTCATCGGCCTGCGCGGCGGCTTCGCCAAGGGCTATCTCTCGCGCCAGGCGGGGCTGACGGCGGACACGCTGGGCATCCCGATGGTCTATGTCTCGGTGATCGTGCCGATCGCGATGATCATCATCCTCATCCACCTCGCCGCCCGCTGGGCCGAGCGGGGCGCCCCCGCCAGGGGCCCCGAGGCGTCGCAGCTGGACTGAAGGCCGCGCCCGCGGCGCCTGCCGCCTTGCCCGCGCCCTCCGCGCGCCGCTATTCTTCGCGGCGCAGCATGGAGCGCCCCAGCATGTCCGACCCCGTCGCCGCGGCGAAAGCCCTCGTCGAGGGCCTATCTCGAACGCTCCATGGTCCCGGACCCGGAGGGCGCGCGGGCCTGCGTCTCGGAAGACTTCACCCTGACCTTCACCGGGGGCCGCCGCTTCGCGGACCCGTCGGACAGCGCGGCGTTCAACGCGAAACGCTACAAGTGGGTCAAGAAGCGCTTCCTGCGCACGGACGCGGCGCTGGACGCGGCGACCGGCGACGTCCACGTCTACAACACCGGGCATCTCTACGGCGAATGGCCGGACGGCACGCCCTTCGACGGCAACCGCTATATCGACATCTTCGTGGTGCGCGGCGGCAAGATCGCCGCCACCCACGTGTGGAACGACAGCGCCGAGATCCTGCTCTCCCGCGCCGGCCTCGCCGAGGCGCCGCTGTGACGCTGCCCAGCCATGGCCGCTTCGACTATTCCCCCATCACCGACCGCCCGGATTTCACCTGGCCCGGGGGCAAGCGGCTGGCCGTCTATCTCGGCGTCAATCTCGAACACTTCGCCTTCGGGGAAGGGCTGGGGGCCGAGCTCGCCCCCGGCGGGCCGCAGCCCGACATCCTCAACCACGCCTGGCGCGAGTATGGCAACCGCGTCGGCGCCTGGCGGATGCTCGAGCTGCTCGACGCGCTGGACCTGCCCGCGACGGTGCTGGTGAACTCCGCCCTCTACGACCACGCGCCGCAGCTGATGGACGCCCACCGCGCCCGCGGCGACGAGATCGCGGGCCACGGGCGCACCAACAGCGAGCGGCAGAGCGAGATGGACCCGGCCGCCGAGGCCGCGATGATCGCCGAGGCGACCGCGGCGATCGCGAAGGCCGAGGGCGCCCCGCCGCGCGGCTGGCTCAGCCCCTGGATCGCCGAGAGCGCCGCGACCCCCGACCTTCTGGCCGGGGCGGGCTACGCCTACACCCTGAACTGGTGCATGGACGACCAGCCGGTCTGGATGCGCACCGCCTCGGGGCCGCTGCTGTCGGCGCCCTGCCCGCAGGAGGTCAACGACATCCCCGCCATCGTCGCCCGCAAGGACGGCGCGGCGCAGTTCGCCGACATGATCGTCGATAATTTCGACGAGATGCTCGAGCAGAGCCGCGGCCAGCCCCTCGTGATGGGCGTGGCGCTGCATCCCTACATCGTCGGCCAGCCCTATCGCCTGCGCCACCTGCGCCGCGCGCTGACCCATATCGCGCAGCGGCGCGAGGAGGTCTGGATCACCACGGCCGGAGAGATCGCGGAGCATTTCGCGGGTCTCGGGCGGGTGTGACCGGGGCGGCGGTTTCGCCGGCCCGACACGACCCGGCCCGGCACGACCTGGCCCGACACGACCCGGCCCGGGCCGCGACCGCGAGGCCCCTGCTGCGCCGCGGCCCGGGCGGCCGCCGGGGGACGCGACCGGCCGCCGCCCCGCCCCCCCTCACAACAGGTTGCGGAACGACCTGAACCCCTTCTCGGCCGTGTAATCATGCCGCTCGCGCCAGATCTCCCGCCCGACCGCGTCCCGCGCCGCCGCCGGGTCATGATTTCGTCGCTGGCCAGCCGCGAAGTGTTATGAGATAACATATCACGCCGCCGCCGCCCGCGATCCTTCCGCGGCGCGGCCATCCCCCGCGCCCGATCGCCCCCTGCCCGGAGCTTGCCGATGCCGATCCGCACCGCCGCCCTGTCCGCACTCGCCCTCTCGCTGCCGACCCTCGCCCTCCAGACCCTCGCCCTGCCGACCCTCGCCATGGCCGAGGAGGCCCGCCACGCCGAGGCCCATGTCCACGGCGTCTCGCGCCTGCAGGTCGCCGTGGAAGGCGCGGCGGTGGAGGCCGAGCTGCGCGCCCCCGGCGCAGACATCGTCGGCTTCGAGCACGCCGCCCGGAGCGACGCCGACATCGCCGCGGTCGAGGCCGCGCTGACCGCGCTGCGCGACCCCGCCGCGCTGTTCGGCCTGGCGGGCTGCGCCGTGCAGCAGGTCGAGGCGCATGTGGACCGCGAGGGGGACGAGCATCACGATGGTCATGACGATGGTCATGACGACCACGCGGATGAGCATGACGAGGACGGCCACGCCGAGCACGAGCACGAGCACGAGCACGAGCACGACGAAGATGCCCACGCTGACCACGAGGACCACGCCGACGACGAACCCGGCCATGCCGAGTTCCACGCGGTCTACGCGCTGACCTGCGACGCGCCGGCGACGGCGCTCGACCTCTCGGGCTTCTTCGCCGCCTTCCCCCGGGCCGCCGAGGTCGAGATCGAGACGATCACCGATCACGGCGTCCACGCCGACGAGGCCACCCGCGCCGCCGCCGCCGTCCCGCTGCGCTGACGCCCATGACCACGCCGCTTGCACTGCGCGACGTCGCGTTCCGCTGGCCGGGAACCGGGGCCGGGGGCGCGGGCTTCGCGCTCTCGGTCCCCGCTTTCGCCATGACCCGGGGCGAAAGCGCCCTGCTGCTCGGCGACAGCGGCTCGGGCAAGTCCACCCTCCTCTCGCTGATCTGCGGCATCGTCCAGCCGCAGCGGGGCGAGGTCGAGCTCGACGGCGAGATCCTCTCCGCCCTCTCCGCCGCCCGCCGCGACCGGCTGCGGGGCGAGCGGATCGGGGTGATCTTCCAGCAGTTCAACCTGCTGCCCTGGGCCTCGGTCGAGGACAACATCCTGCTCGCGCTGCAATTCGCGCCCGAACGGCGCCGCCGCACCCCGGACGCCCCGGCCGAGGCCGCGCGCCTCTGCGCCGCGCTCGGCCTGCCGAAAGGCATCGGCGCGACCCCGGCCGGGCGCCTCTCCACCGGCCAGCAACAGCGCGTCGCCGCCGCCCGCGCGCTGATCGGCGCGCCGCCGCTGATCGTGGCGGACGAGCCGACCAGCGCCCTCGACGCCTCGGCCCAGGGCGCGTTCCTCGACCTTCTCTTCGACCAGTGCCGGGCCGCCGGATCCACCCTGCTGATGGTCAGCCATGACGCCCGCATCGCCCCGCGCTTCGACCGGGCGGTGAACCTCGCGGACATCGCGACCGCGGAAAGGAGCGCGGCATGATCCTGCGTCTCGCCTGGCGCTCGCTGCTCGCACGGCGCCTCACCGTCGCGCTGACGGTGCTCTCCATCGCGCTCTCGGTCGGGCTGTTCCTCGGGGTCGAGAAGGTGCGCACCGGCGCGCGGGCCAGCTTCGCCGACACCATCTCGGACACCGACCTGATCGTCGGCGCCCGCTCGGGCTCGGTGCAGCTGCTGCTCTACTCGGTGTTCCGCATCGGCGCCGCCACCAACAACGTGACCTGGGAGAGTTACCAGGACATCGCCGCCCGCCCCGAGGTCGACTGGATCGTGCCGATGTCGCTGGGCGACAGCCATCGCGGCTTCCGGGTGATGGGCACGACCGAAGAATTCTTCACCCGCTACAAGTACCGCGGCGGCCGCTTCCTGCGGGTCGCCCGGGGCGCCCCCATGGCCGATCTCTATGACGCGGTGATCGGCGCGGACGTGGCGACGAGCCTCGGCTACGCGCCCGGCGATCCCATCGTGGTGGCGCACGGCCTCGCCAGCTTCCTGAAGCATGACGACCAGCCCTTCCGCGTCGCGGGGGTGCTGGAGAAGACCGGCACCCCGGTGGACCGCACCGTCATCGTCAGCCTCGAGGCGATCAGCGCGATCCATGTCGACTGGGGCTCGGGCGCCCGCGCCCCCGGCCCCGGCACGCCCGCCGACCGGATCCGCGCCATGGACCTGACCCCCGAGGCGATCACCGCCGCGCTGGTGGGCGTGAAATCGCGGCTGAAGATCTTCAGCCTCCAGCGCTGGGTGAACGAGTACGGCGAGGAGCCGCTCCTCGCCATCCTGCCCGGGCTCGCGTTGCAGGAGCTCTGGGCAATCGTCGGCGTGGCCGGAACCGCGCTGATCGCAGTGTCGGGGATGGTGGTGGTCACCGCGCTGCTGGGGATGATCGCGATGATCCTCTCGGGCCTCGATGCAAGGCGGCGCGAGATGGCGATCTTCCGCGCCATGGGGGCCCGCCCGCGGGTGATCCTGGGGCTGCTGGTGCTCGAGGCGATGCTCTGCGCCGCGCTCGGGGCCGCGCTCGGCCTCGCGCTCGTCTATGGCGGGCTGGCGCTGGGGCGCCCCGCCATCGACGCGGCCTGGGGGCTGTGGCTGCCGCTCGACCCGCCGGGTCGGGCCGAGCTGGCCGTTCTTGCAGGCGTCATCGCCGCCGCGGGGATCGCAAGCCTTGTTCCCGCCCTGCGCGCCTATAAACTCTCGCTCTCCGACGGGATGATGGTGAAGACATGATCGCACGCCCCCTCGCCGCCGCGGCGTTCGCCCTGCTGGCGCTGCCCGCCCTCGCGGCCGAGCCGCGGGAGACCTGGTTCGAGGACCTGGTCCCCGAGGGCGTCGCCCCGGCCGAGATCATCGGCATGGGCGAGATCAACGCCGGCGCCGACACCTGGAAGCCGGAATATGACGAGAACGCCGTGCGCTACAACGTGGCGCTCGACGGCGCGCTGATCCGCATGCCCGGCTACATCGTCCCGCTCGCCGGGGATGCGGAGGGGGTGACGAGCTTCCTGCTGGTCCCTTACGTGGGCGCCTGCATCCACGTGCCGCCGCCGCCCCCGAACCAGATCGTCTTCGTCTCGACCCCCGAGCCGTGGCGGAACGACCTCTGGGATCCGGTCTGGGTGACCGGCACGCTCAGGATCCAGTCGCTGTCGACCGACCTGGCCGAGGTGGGCTACGCTCTCGAGGCCACCGGCATCGAGCGGTATACCGAGGAATGAGGCGCGCGGCCCGCGCCCGCCCCCGCGCCCGCGCGGCGCCGGCGGCCCTCTGCGCCGCGCTGCTCTGCGCCGCCGCGCCCGCCGCGCCCGCCGCGGCCAAGGAGGTCGTCGCCCTCGAATGGTCCGACCTGCTGCCCGCGGGCGGGGTCGCGGCCACCGGCGCCGTGTCCCATGACGCCGCCGCCGCCGTGCCCGGCGCCGAAGAGGCCCCACTGCGCCGCGACTGGGACGGGCGCACCGTCTCGCTCCCCGGCTATGTCGTGCCGCTCGACTATGACGGGACCGGGACCACGGCCTTCATTCTCGCGCCCTTCGTCGGCGCCTGCGTGCATGTCCCCCCGCCCCCGGCCAGCCAGCTGGTGTTGGTCACCACCGCCGAGCCCTACGAGGTCCAGGGCCAGTTCGACCCGGTGATCGTCACCGGCATGTTCGGCGCCGCCGCCCAGTCCACCGCGCTGGCCGAGATCGGCTACGCCCTCTCGGCCGACCGGATCGTCCCTTACGGCCGCTGAGCGCGGGGCGGCGCGCGGCCGATGCGGACCTGCTGCGGGCCGCCTGCACGCCGCTTGTGTTACATAATAACGTAACATATGGCGCCGGCCATCCGACCCCCCGTCCTCCGGCCCCCCCTCCTCCGGCCCCCCGTCAACGGAGTCCCCATGACCGACCCCCGCCTTCCCGTCACCGTCCTCTCCGGCTTTCTCGGCGCCGGGAAGACCACCCTGATGAACCGCGTGCTCAACGACCGCGGCGGGCGCCGCGTCGCGGTGATCGTCAACGACATGTCCGAGGTGAACATCGACGCCGACCTGGTGCGCGAGGGGACCGAGCTCAGCCGCACCGACGAGACCCTGGTCGAGATGTCCAACGGCTGCATCTGCTGCACCCTGCGGGACGACCTGCTGGAGGAGGTCCGCCGCCTCGCCGCCGAGAACCGCTTCGACCACCTGCTGATCGAAAGCACCGGCATCGCCGAACCCCTCCCCGTCGCCGCGACCTTCGAGTTCCGGGACGAGGACGGGACCAGCCTGTCGGACGTCGCCCGCCTCGACACCATGGTCACCGTGGTCGACGCGGCGAACCTGCTCGCGGATTACGCCAGCCACGATTTCCTCTCGGACCGGGGCGAGACCAATGGCGACGCGGATGACCGCACCCTGGTCCACCTGCTCACCGACCAGATCGAGTTTGCGGACGTGGTGATCCTCAACAAGGTCTCCGCCGCGGGGCCCGAGAAGACCGACGCCGCGCGCAAGATCATCCGCGCCCTCAACGCGGACGCCGAGATCATCGAGACGGATTTCGCCGACGTCCCCGCGGAGCGGATCCTCTCCACCGGCCTGTTCAGCTTCGAGCGCGCCCATACCCATCCCCAATGGGCGAAGGAGCTTTACGGCTTCGCCGACCACGCGCCCGAGACCGAGGAATACGGCGTCTCCTCCTTCGTCTACCGGGCCCGGCGGCCCTTCGCGCCGGAGCGGATCCTCGCGGTGCTCGACGGCGATCTGCCCGGGGTGATCCGCGCCAAGGGGCATTTCTGGATCGCCACCCGGCCCGAATGCGTGGCCGAGTTCTCGCTCGCCGGGGCGCTGTCCTCGGTGACCCCGCTCGGGACCTGGTGGGCCTCGGTCCCCGAAGACCGCCGCCCGGACCACGACGCCGCCCGCGCCTACCTTGCGAAACACTGGGCCGAGCCCTGGGGCGACCGGCGGCAGGAGCTGGTCTTCATCGGCGCCGGCATGGACCGCGCGGGGATCGAGGCGAAGCTCGACGCCGCCCTCGCCACCCGGGCTGAGGTCGCGGGTCCCGGCGACGGGCTGGACCTGCCCGACCCGTTTCCCCGCTGGGCCATGGGCCGGGCGGCGGCGGAATGATCCCCGGCGCCGGGCGGACGCGGCGCCGCCCGCCCGGCGCGCTTCCCTGCCCTGAACGGCCCCCGCCGCGCCCGGTCCATGCCGATCCCCCCATGCGATGGGTGCAGTGACGGAGACAATTCCCCGAACCGTACCTTTTCATTGTTCCCGTTCCCGGTAGCCTGGGCCCCGTTCGCATCGCGGCCAACCCCGTCGCCCCGCCCCCGGCGGCGGCGGCGGCGGGACCGCGACGCTCCAGGGACGATGCCATGACGCTGCACGGCGCGCCCGCGCAGGACGGGTTCGAAACCATGACGCCGCGCGAGCGGCTGGACGCCGCGATCCGCTTCGCCGGGCTGGACGCCGAAGATCACGCCCTGCTCGCCGCGCCCGGCCTCGATCCCGACATCGCCGAGCGGATGATCGAGCAGCAGGCCACGACCCTCTCGATCCCGGTCGGCATCGCCACCGACATGATCGTCGACGGGGCCGGGAAGATGGTCCCCATGGCGACGGAAGAGACCTCGATCGTCGGCTTCGTCACCGACGCCGCCCGCCGCTGCCGCGCCGCCGGGGGCTTCTTCACCTCCTCCTCCGGCGCGGTGATGATCGCCCAGGTGGTGATCCATGACCTGCCCGACCCCGAGCGCGCCCGCCACGCGGCGCTGGCGCGCGAGGCCGAGATCGGCGCGCTCTGCAACGCCTGCGACGAGACGCTGGTCCGTTTCGGCGGCGGGTTCCGGGGCCTCGAGGCCCGGGTCGTCGACACAGCCTCCGGCCCGATGCCGGCCCTGCACCTGCTGATCGACATGCGCGACGCCATGGGCGCCAACGCCGTCAACACCATGGCCGAGGCGGTCGCGCCCCATGTCGAACGCTGGACCGGCGGGCGCGCGGCGCTGCGCATCCTGTCGAACTTCGCCGACCGCCGCCTCGCCCGGGCCCGCGCCAGCTGGCGGCCGGAAGACATCGGCGGCGCGGCCGCGCGCGACGCGATGCTCCGCGCCGCCCATTTCGCCGCCGCCGATCCCTGGCGCGCCGCCACCGACAACAAGGGGATCATGAACGGCATCTCGGCCGTCGTCCTCGCCACCGGCGCCGACACCCGCGCGGTCGAGGCCGGCGCCCATGCCTGGGCCGCCCGCACCGGGCGCTGCGACAGCCTGACCCGGTGGGAGATCGACGCCGAGGGGAACCTCTGCGGCGCCATCGAGCTGCCGATGGCGGTCGGCACGGTCGGCGGCGCCACCCGCGCCCACCCCACCGCCGCCGCGCTGCTGCGCATGACCGGAGAGACGACGGCCGACGGGCTCGGGCCGCCTGATCGCCGCCGTGGGCCTTGCGCAGAACCTCGCCGCCCTGCGGGTGCCGTGCACCGAGGGCATCCAGAAGGGCCGCATGGCCCGGCACGCCGCCAACGTGGCGCTCGAGGCGGGCGCGCGCGGCGCCGACGTGGACCGCGTCGCCCGCGCGATGATCGCGGAGGGGAGCGTCGGCGCCGACGCCGCCCGCCGCATCCTCGCCGCCCTTGCGGGCGACGGCTGACGGAAAGGCAGGAGGGGACCCCATGAAACTCCGGGACAAGGTCGCGGTGGTCACCGGCGCCGCGAACGGCATCGGCCGCGCCATCGCCGAGCGGTTCGTGCGCGAGGGCGCGCGGGTCGCGCTCGCCGATCTCGACGGGAAGGCCGCCGCCGAGGCCGCCGCGCGCCTGAACGCCATCGCCCCCGGCGCCGTGCGCACCGCGATGACCGACACGCTGAACGACCCGCCCTCGGTGCGCGAGGGCATCCCGCTGGGCGAGTACGGCGAGGTCGCGGACATCGCCGCCGCCGCCCTCTACCTCGCCTCCGCCGACGGCAAATACGTCACCGGCGCCACGCTCGACGTCAATGGCGGGCTGTTCATGCGCTGACCGGCGCAGGCCCGGACGAAAGGACCGATCCCATGGACATGTACGAAAAACGCATCCGGCTGCGCGAGCTGCTCGAGGCCCCGGAATGCGTGCCCCTGATGGGCGCTTACGACGTCCTGAGCGCAAGGGTGATCGAGCGCACGGGCTTTCCCGTCCTCCACACCGGCAGCCTCGTGACCGGGGCCAGCGCCCTCGGCCTGCCCGATGTCGGGCTGGTGCAGGTCTCGGACCTCCTCGGCCTCGCGGAACGCATCGCCAAGGAAACCGACCTGCCCATCGTCTGCGACGCCGACAGCGGCTGGCGCCACGCGGGCGCCATCTGGCGCACGGTGCACGAATTCGAATCCGCCGGCGTCTCCGCCATCCATATCGAGGACCAGATCTTCGGCAAGCGCACCGACCGCGACCCGCTCCTCACCCCCGCGGAGGTCATGTGCGAGCGGATCCGCGCCTGCTGCGACGCGCGCAAGGACCCCAACTTCCTCATCATCGCCCGCACCGACGCGCTCTACCTGCGCGACGACCAGGAGGACGCCGTCGCCCGCGCCAACGCTTACCTCGAAGCCGGGGCCGACGCGGCGTTCGTGGTGTTCAAGGGCTCGATCCGCGGCCTCGCCGAATTCCGGTCCCGCATCAAGGGCCGCCTGATCGTCATCAGCGTCGATTTCCAGGATTCCATCGACGACGAGACCGCCGCCGGGGCCGACATGTCGGTCTACTGGCCGCTGACCATCTACGCCGCGTTCAAGGCGGTGCAGGAGGTCTGCGCCCGGTTCCACGAGACCCGCGACGCCAGCAAGCTGCGCGAGTTCACCTTCGACGAGGGCGCGCTCAACGCGCTGATGCCTTACGGGCGCTTCAACGCGAACGCCGAGACATACCGCGTGCGCGAGGCGCTGGCGCCCCAATCGGACCGGGCCGGGGAGGGCTGAGGCCCCCCCGTCAGCCCCGCACAGGCAGCCGGTTGGTCGCCTTCATCTCCTTCAGCGAGAGGTTCGAGCGGATGCCCGTCACCCCCGGCAGCCGCCGCAGCACCTCGTCCACGAAGCGGCTGTAATCATCGAGATCCCGCGCCACCGCGATCAGCAGGAAATCATCCGCCCCCGTGGTGTTGTGACAGGCCAGGATGTTGGGGCTCGCCTCCACCGCGCGGTGAAAGGCGCGGGTCGCCTCCGGGTCATGCTCCGAGCAGCGCAGCTGCACGAAGGCCATCACCCCCAGCCCCAGCTTCCGGCGGCTCAGCACCGCCTGGTAGCCCTCGATCACCCCGCTCTCCTCCAGCTTCTTCAGCCGCCGCCAGCAGGGCGTCTCGCTCATCCCCAGCCGCTCGGAGAGCCTGGCGTTGCTCATCCGCCCGTCGCCCTGCAGCAGCTCCAGCAGCTCGGCGTTGACGGCGTCGATCTCGGTCATGGGCGGATTCCCCCTCTGGAAGGCGTCAGGTAGAAAGCTTCTGACCCATTATGGCGCAAATCGGGCAAGATCGGCAAAGCTCTTCCCCCCGATCCGGGCATGATGCCCCCAGGCCGACGCACCGAACCGGAGGAACCCGCCATGAAAGCCGTCCTGATCGAGAAATTCCAGCAGACCCCCGTCATCGCCACCCTGCCCGACCCCACCCCCGCCCCCCATGGCGTGGTGCTGAAGGTCGCGGCGACCGGGGTCTGCCGCAGCGACTGGCATGGATGGATGGGGCATGATTCCGACATCGACCTGCCCCATGTCCCGGGGCATGAGCTGGCGGGGATCGTCGAGGCCGTGGGCAAGGACGTGCGCAACTGGAAGCCCGGCGACCGGGTCACCGTGCCCTTCGTCGGCGGCTGCGGGTCCTGCCCCGAATGCCATGCGGGCCAGCAGCAGGTCTGCCGCGACCAGTTCCAGCCGGGCTTCACCCACTGGGGCTCCTTCGCCGAATATGTCGGCATCCACCACGCCGACCTCAACCTCGTCGCCCTGCCCGAGGAGATGGGCTTCGCCACCGCCGCCAGCCTCGGCTGCCGCTTCGCCACCTCGTTCCGCGCGGTGGTCGACCAGGGCCGGGTCGCGCCGGGCGAATGGGTCGCGGTGCATGGCTGCGGCGGCGTCGGGCTCTCGGCCGTGATGATCGCCTCGGCCATGGGCGCGAACGTCATCGCCATCGACATCGACCCGGCCAAGCTGGCGCTGGCGCAGGACCTGGGCGCCGTCGCCTGCATCGACGGCGCCTCGGCCGCCGACGTGCCCGAAGCGGTGGCCGAGATCACCGGCGGCGGCGCGCATGTCTCGCTCGACGCGCTCGGGCATCCCGCGACCTGCTTCAACTCCGTCTCCTGCCTCGGGCGGCGGGGACGGCACGTGCAGGTGGGGCTGATGCTGGCCGACCACGCCGCGCCCGCGGTCCCGATGGCGAAGGTGATCGGGTGGGAGCTGGAGATCCTCGGCTCCCACGGGATGCAGGCGCATCGTTACGGCGCGATGCTGGCGATGGTGCGGTCGGGCAAGCTCGACCCCGCGCGGCTGGTCGGGGCCGAGATCAGCCTCGAGGAGGCGATCCCGGCGCTGACCGGCATGGACAGCTTCGCCGGCGTCGGCGCGACGGTGGTGACGCGGTTCTGAGCGCCGCCGGGCGGGGGGCCGGGGCAAACCTGCGCCCCCCCTCACGCCGCCCCCTCACGCCGCGGCAATCACTCCGCCGCCTCGGCCAGCAGCCGCGCGCGCACCTCGGGCTTGACCACCTTGCCGACCTTCGAGCGCGGCAGCTCCGCCCAGGCGTGGACCTCCTTCGGGGTCTTCACCGCGCCGATCAGCGCCTTCACATGGGCCTTCAGCGCCTCCGCCTCGACCGCGCGCCCCGGCCGGGGCTGCACCACGCAGACCAGCCGCTCGCCCCATTTCGGGTCCGGCAACCCGATCACCGCGCAATCCTGCACGGCCGGGTGGCTCTGCAGCGCCTGCTCGACCTCGATCGAATAGACGTTGAAGCCGCCGGTGATGACCATGTCTTTCGCCCGGTCGACGATGTGCAGGAACCCGTCGCCATCGAGGAACCCGACGTCGCCGGTGCGCAGCCAGCCGTCCCGGATCGCCGCCGCCGTCGCCTCGGGGTTGCGGTAATACCCCGCCATCACCAGCGGCCCGCGCACGCAGATCTCGCCGCGCTCTCCCACCGGCAGCACGGCCCCGTCCGCGTCCCGGATGGTCGCCCGCACCAGCGGCGCCACCCGCCCCGCCGACCCGAGCTTCTCCGTGCGGATCGACCCGTCCGGCCTGCGGTGATCGGCGGGCGGCATCATCGAGATCATCATCGGCGCCTCGGTCTGCCCGAAAAGCTGCGCCATCGGCCCGATCCGCTCCAGCGCCTCCGCCAGCCGGGCCGAGGAGATCGGCGCCGCCCCGTACCAGAAGCAGCGCAGCGAGGAGAGGTCGGCGCCGTCCAGCCCCGGGTGGTCGAGCAGCATGTAGATCACCGTCGGCGGCAGGAAGGTGTGGGTCACCCGCCGCTCCGCGATCAGCTCCAGGAACCGCCCGAGGTCGGGGCCCTTCATGATCTCGATCTCGCCCCCCTTCGCCATGACCGGGAAGCACAGCACCCCCGCGGCATGGGTCAGCGGCGCGACGGCGAGGTAGACGGGCCGCTTCGGGAACGGGTAGCCCATCAGCGTCAGCGCGGTCATCGCCTCGATGTTGCGCCCGGTCAGCATCACGCTTTTCGGCTTGCCCGTGGTCCCGCCGGTGCCGGGCAGCATCACCAGGTCGTCCACCGGCGCGATGTCCACCGGGGCCTCCGGGACCCCCGCCAGCCAGTCCTCCAGCGCCGGCGCGAAGCCAAGCGCACGGTCGAGGCAGATCACCGCCCGCAGCTTGCCCAGCTCCGGCAGCATCCGCTCCACCATCCGCGCGTAATCGCTGTGAAAGATCAGCAGGCTGCAATCGGTCCCGTCCAGTAGCTCGGCGTTCTCGCGCGCCTCGTTGCGCGGGTTGATCGGGCACCAGACCGCCGCGGCGCGGGAGATGCCGAAGACGCAGGCGAAGGCGGTCGGGTCATTGCCCGACAGGATCGCCACCTTGTCGCCCGGCGCGATCCCCGCCCGGCCGAGGCCGCGCGCCACGCGGTGACTGAACCGCTGCACCTGCCCATAGGACAGGACCCGACCGTCCATCCGCAGGCAGGGCGCGTCGGGGCCCAGGTCGGCCCCCTTGTCGAGATAGTCGGTCAGGCGCATGTCGCGTCCCCCCCTTGTCATGGCGGGCCCGGGCGGCGCGCACCCCCCGGCCCCCGGCGCATCAGTCCTGCACCGTCAGCTGCGGCTTCATCACCAGCCCGAAGGCGCGCAGCTGGCCCAGCAGCTCGCGGTGGCCGAAGGCCTGGCAGGCGCTGGCGAATCCGACCCGCTTCGGGGCCTGCTGCAGCAGCGAATACGCGGCATAGGCCTGCAGCAGCCCCGTCTGCTTGTAATTGCAGTTCCCGTGGATCACGCAATGCGCGCGCCCCAGCGGCCCCGAGGCATGGACGCTGTCGACGGTGGTGTTCTCGCGCGGGTTCTCCCGCGGGGGCATCTCGGCCTGCACCGAATCCGCGATGGCGCTGAGGGCCTTCTCCTGCTCCTCGAAGGGCAGCGGGCGGATCTCGTCGGCCACCATCTTCGTGGTGGCGATCACCCCCTCCATCACCTGCCGGTTCATCACGCCCCCCAGCACCTTGCAGTTGGCCACGCGCGGGTCGTCCTTGAACCAGACGGGATGCGCGGTGCCGCCCCAGGGCACGGCGATGGCGGTCTCGTGCATCCCCGGCACCACCACCTCGGCCGAGGCGGTCAGGTCCCACTTAACGTATTGGTTCCGCTCGAGGTAATGCCAGTCGGCCTTGAGGATGGTGAAGATCGTCTGGGTGGACGCATAGGTCGGGAAGCCCTTCCACAGCACCAGGATGTCGAGGCTGTCGAGGCCCGGCGTCTCGAGGCAGATATTCGCCGCGATCTCGCCGGTCGTGTACATCTGCGCCACGTTCGGGGCCAGCAGCAGGCCCTTCTCGGCGAAGGCGTCGCCCCAGTCCTGCCGGCACTTCAGGACCCAGTCCTGTTCGCCGGTGGTGTCGGTGTAATGCACCCCGGCGCGCAGGCAGGCCTCGACCACTTCAGGCCCGAACTTGATGAAGGGCCCGACCATGTTCGACACCACGCTTGCGCCGCGGAACAGCTCGGTCAGCGCCTCGACGCTGTGTTCGACCTCGACCACCTCGTAATCGGCGGATTCGATGCCCGGGATCTTGTCGACCACCGCCTGCACGCGCGCCTTGTCGCGGCCCGCGGCGATGAAGGGGATGTTGTATTCGCGCAGGTATTCGCACACCAGGCGGCCGGTATAGCCGGAGACGCCGTAGACGACGACGGGTTTCTTGTCGCTCATGTTCTTGTTCCTTGGAAAAGTTCGGGTCACATGCCCATGCCGCCGTCGACCGGCAGGCCCGCGCCGGTGACGAAGCGCGCCTGGTCGGAGGCGAGGAACACCGCCGCGTCGGCGATGTCCGCGATGTCGGCGAGCCGCCCCAGCGGGGTCTGCGCGACCACGTCGCCGATGGCCGCCTCGACGCTCTCGGCCAGCCCGAGGCGCACGATGTCGTCGGCCAGCTTCAGCCCCATCTCGGTGGCGGCGAGGCCGGGATAGAGGCAGTTGACCCGCACGTTCAGCCCCAGCTTGCCCGCCTCCATCGCCGCGACGCGGGTCATCCGGTCCACGGCCGACTTGGTGGCCGAGTAGCCGGCGATGGACGGGAAGGCGATGGTGGCGGCGACCGAGGCGATGTTGACGATCGCCCCGCCCTGCCCCGCGGCGCCCCCCGGCCCCATGGCGCGGAAGGCGTGCTTCATCCCGAGCAGCGGGCCGACCACGTTCACGTCGCACATCCGCCTTATGTCCTCGGCCTCGACTCTCAGCACCAGCGAGGTGATCTCGACGCCCGCATTGTTGACCAGGATGTCGAAGCCGCCATGGGTCTCGATGGCAGCGTTCACCGCCGCCTCCCAGGACGCATCATCCGTGACGTCGAGGCGCGTGGACGCGGCGCCCGCCCCGATCTCGCGCGCCGTTTCGGCGGCGAGGTCCTCCAGCACGTCGCCCAGCATCACCTTCGCGCCCTGCGCGGCCAGGGCGCGCCCGATGGCTGCGCCGATGCCACGGGCGCCGCCCGTGACCAGTGCAGTCTTTCCAGTCAACATGTCTTCGATCCTCCCAGATCGCCGCTTCTCGCGGTCGTTGTCCCGAGCCCGGGCGCCGGTCCTCCCGACCGGCCCCGAACTCTTGACGACTGTCCAAAAAAATCTGGACACCTGTCAAGGCGGATTCTGGACACTTGTATAAAAACCGTTTTCGCCTTATTTTGCAGGGAGATCGGCGGGGAAGGGCTCGGGCCGGCGCCCCCGGCGCGGCTCGAAACCCGGCCCCGGGCGCAGCAGAGGTGGCGGAGAATGCAGGCCTTGGACGTGGGCGCGAGCCTCGAAAACCTGGAGCGGATCGCGGCGCGCGCGCAGCTCGTGACCGGCGCCGACAAGGTCGCGCGCAAGCGCACCGAGCTGGCGCGCGCGGCGCTGGAGACGCTGGCGACCTTAGGCTATGCGCGCACCTCGCTGCGCGAGATCGCCCAGAACACCGAGTATTCGCACGGCGTCCTGCACTATTATTTCAAGGACAAGCTCGACCTCATCACCTGCTGCGTCGGCTACTACAAGTCGATCTGCGTCACCCGCTATGACGACGTGGTGGTCGAGGCCGAGACCCCCGAGGCGTTGCTCGACGGGTTCTGCGACCGCCTCGCCGTCTCGCTGCGCGCCGAGGCGCCGCTGCACCGGCTCTGGTACGATTTGCGGGCGCAGGCGCTGTTCGAGGACGCGTTCTCGGAGGACGTCGCGGTGATCGAGGCGAAGCTCGAGGACATGGTCTGGCGCATCAGCGCCGCCTATTGCGCCCTGTCCGGCGGCGCCCCGACGATGTCGCGCACCGCGCTTTACGCGGTGTTCGACGGGCTGTTCCAGAGGGCGCTGTTCCAGCACATCCACGGCGACGCGCAGGCCGCCGACGCCCTGGTCGCAGAGATCCGCGCGCTGCTGCCCGTGCTGGTCGAACGGGGGTGATCGGCGGACGGGCGGTCGCCGCATCCCCGTCAGGCTCGAACGAAAGGGCGTGACTTGCGGCTCGTGGAACGCAAAAACGCCGCCAAGCTGGTGCTTGGCGGCGTTTTTATTTGGTTGCGGGGGCAGGATTTGAACCTGCGACCTTCAGGTTATGAGCCTGACGAGCTACCGGGCTGCTCCACCCCG